>NZ_JBHVGZ010000070.1:2749-52750 GCF_042800355.1 Streptomyces sp. NPDC057623 | reverse complement strand
GCCGGCGGCACCGAACTGGCCGCGCTCAAGCACGAGCTGAGCCAGGTCCGCGGCGTCGACGTCGAGGAACTCCCCGAAGAGGAAGACCTCACCGCAACCGCGGCGACCGCGGCCGGCCGCTCGGCCTGACCGCAGCACCCGATCCACCTTCTCCTACTGACCGAAGGCATTCCCCATGAAGATCGCCCTCGACCCGTACATGATCCGCGACGTGCCGTTGCTCGAACTGCCGGCCGTGGTGGCCGAGTTGGGATACGAGTGGATCGAGCTCTCCCCCCGGGAGGACTTCATCCCCTTCTTCCGGCACCCACGCGTCGACGACGCGACAGTACGGAAGTTCCGCAAGGCCCTGGACTCGGCGGGTGTCGGCATCTCCTCCCTGCTGCCGCTGTTCCGCTGGTCCGGCCCGGACGAGGACGCCCGCCAGGCCGCCGTACGCTACTGGAAGCGGTCCATCCAGATCGCCGCGGACCTCGGCGTGGACAGCATGATCTCCGAGTTCAACGGCCGCCCCGAGGAGGCGGACCGCAGCGAGGCGCAGTTCTGGAAGTCGTTGGACGAACTGCTCCCGGTCTTCGAGCGCGAGGGCATCAGGCTCACTCTGGAGCCCCACCCGGACGACTTCATCGAGAACGGGTACGACGCGATCAACCTGATCCGGGGCATCAACCACCCCAGCGTCAGCTTCCTCTACTGCGCGCCGCACACCTTCCACATCGGCAACGACGCCCCCGGCATCATCAAGTACGCGGGCGACCTCCTCACCCATGTGCACCTCGCGGACGCCTTCGACCACACCGCGTCGTCCGGTCTGCGGTACATCCTCAACCCGCCCGGCACGACGGCGCGGGTCCACCAGCACCTGGACATCGGCCAGGGCGAGGTCGATTTCGACGAACTCTTCCGTGAACTCGATGCCAACGGCTTCGACGGCACCCTGACCGCCTGCGTCTTCGCGTGGGAGGAGCGCGCCAAGGAGTCGTCCCTGTTCATGCGCGAGAAGATCGCCGAGTATCTGGCGTGCTCGCCCTGACGAGGTATCGCCTCGCACGCGAAAACCCGTCGTAACAACCTATTGACATGACATTTGAGTGGGGGGCATCGTTCTCCATGAGGTGCTTTTAAAGCGCTTTAAGCCCCCCACTCCACACCCGGAGTCTCCGGAGCGAAAGGAAACCAGCAATGCCGTTCGACGTGCTGACCATCGGCCGGGTCGGGGTGGATGTGTACCCGCTCCAGACAGGCGTGGGGCTCGCGGAGGTCACCTCGTTCGGCAAGTACCTCGGCGGCAGCCCGACCAACGTCGCCGTGGCCGCCGCCCGGTACGGGCACTCCGCGGCCGTGATCACCAAGACGGGCCGGGACCCGTTCGGCGCCTTCGTCCGCAACGCCCTGGACGGCTACGGCGTCGACCCCCGTCTCGTCGGGACGTCGGACATCGCGCCGACGCCGGTGACGTTCTGCGAGATCTTCCCGCCGGACGACTTCCCCCTGTACTTCTACCGGCTTCCGAAGGCCCCCGACCTGGACATCCGGCCCGAAGAGCTGGACCTGGACGCGGTACGGGACGCGGCGGTGTTCTGGTTCACCGGCACGGGCCTGAGCGAGGAGCCGAGCCTCTCGGCGACCCTCGCCGCCCTGGCGCACCGGGCGAAGGCGGGCACGACCGTGTTCGACCTGGACTGGCGGCCGATGTTCTGGACCGACCCCTCCGAGGCCCGTACGTACTACGCCGAGGCACTGCAGCACACCACCGTCGCCGTCGGCAACCTCGACGAGTGCGAGGTCGCGACCGGCGAGCGCGCACCCTACGCCGCTGCCAAGGCGCTGCTCGCCGCCGGCGTGGAGCTGGCCGTGGTGAAGCAGGGCCCCATGGGTGTCCTGGCGATGGACCGGGACGGCTCGGTCGCCGAGATCCCGCCGGTGCCGGTGGACGTCGTCAACGGCCTCGGTGCAGGGGACGCGTTCGGCGGGGCGCTGTGCCACGGGCTGCTGTCCGGCTGGGACACCCGCACCACGGTCACCTTCGCCAACGCCGCCGGCGCCATCGTCGCGGGCCGGCTGTCCTGCTCCGACGCGATGCCCACCCAGGCCGAGGTCGAGGACAAGCTCCGCGAGGCGAGCGCCTCCCCCACCGAACGAAAGGCGTGACGACCTGATGTCCGACAACCTGAGCCGGATCGTGTCCGCCCGGGTGGGCGACCCCGGCGCCGTCGCGGCAGCCGCCGCCCGCCGCGTCAAGGCCACCTCGCTGCTCGGCGAGCACGGCAAGGCGATGATCATCGCCGCCGACCACCCCGCCCGCGGCGCCAACGGCGTCGGCGGCGACCCGAACGCCATGGCCGACCGCGGCCGGCTACTCGACCGGCTCTGCGTCGCGCTGGAGCGGCCGGGTGTGACAGGTGTGCTGGGTACGGCCGACATCCTCGAAGATCTGCTGCTGCTCGGTGTCCTGGACGGCAAGAGCGTCTTCGGGTCGATGAACCGCGGTGGTCTCGCGGGCTCGGTCTTCGAGATCGACGACCGCTTCACCGGCTACGACGCCGAGACCCTCGCCGCGATGGGCTTCGACGGCGGCAAGATGCTCACCCGTATCGCCCTGGGCGACGCGGCGACGCCCTCCGTGCTGGAGAACACCGCCCGCGCCGTCGACGAACTGAACGACCGTCAGCTCATCGCCATGGTCGAGCCGTTCCTCTCCGCCTGGCAGGACGGGAAGATCCGCAACGATCTCTCGACGGACGCCGTCATCAAGTCGATCACCATCGCCTCGGGACTGGGCCGCCGTACCGCGTACACCTGGCTGAAGCTGCCGGTCGTCGACGACATGGAGCGCGTCCTCGCCTCCTCCACCCTGCCCGCGCTGCTGCTCGGCGGCGAGGTCAGGGACCCCGACGCCGCCTTCGCCTCCTGGGGCAAGGCCCTGAAGCAACCCACCGCACAGGGCCTGGTCGTCGGCCGCTCCCTGCTCTACCCCTCCAGCGGCGACGTCGCCGGTGCCGTGGACCGGGCGGTGAGCCTGCTGTGACGAACGCGAGCCGCACGAGCAAGTACCACCTCCCGGCGGGGACTTCGGCCGACGGCCCCTACGACCTGCTGGTCACGCCCGAGTCGGCGGGCTGGGGATACTCCGGGCTCAGGATCCTGACCCTGCGGCCCGGGGAGGCGCACGCCCTGTCCACCGGGGAATCCGAGTTCCTGGTCCTGCCGCTGACGGGCTCCTGCACCGTCACCACGGACGGCAGGGTCTTCGAACTCGCCGGCCGGACAGGCGTGTTCGCCTCGACCACCGACTTCGCCCACCTCCCCCGCGAGTCGGAGGCACTGATCAGCAGCGCGGCCGGCGGCCGGTTCGCGCTGCCCTCCGCCCGTACCGAGCAGGGAGGTCAACCGGCTCGGTACGGGCGCAAGGAGGACGTGTCCGTCGAACTGCGCGGCGCCGGGGCCTGCTCCCGGCAGGTCAACAACTACTGCCTGCCGGGGACGTTCGAGGCCGAGCAGCTGCTGGTGTGCGAGGTGCTCACACCGGGTGGCAACTGGTCGTCGTACCCACCGCACAAGCACGACCAGGCCCGCGCGGACGAGCACGGCGAGCCGGTCGAGTCCGAGCTGGAGGAGATCTACTACTTCGAGGTCTCCGGCGGCGAGAACGGCTTCGGCTACCAGCGGGTCTACGGCACCGAGGACCGGCCCATCGACGTGCTCGCCGAGATCCGCTCCGGCGACACCGTCCTCATCCCGCACGGCTGGCACGGCCCGTCGATCGCCGCGCCCGGCTACGACCTGTACTACCTCAACGTCATGGCCGGCCCCGGACCGGACCGCGCCTGGCTGATCTGCGACGACCCCGCCCACGGCTGGGTGCGCGGGACCTGGGACGCCCAGGACATCGACGACCGGCTGCCGTTCGCGGCCGAGGAGAACGAGTGATGGAAACGATCAGGCTCACCACCGCCCAGGCCCTGGTGCGCTTCCTGGCGGCCCAGTACAGCGAGCGCGACGGCCAGGAACAGCGACTGATACCCGGCGTGTGGGGGATCTTCGGGCACGGCAACGTGGCCGGCGTCGGGCAGGCACTGCTTCAGGCCGCCGTCACCGAAGAGGCCGACCTGCCGTACTACCTGGCCCGCAACGAGCAGGGCATGGTGCACGCGTCGGTGGCGTACGCGAAGATGCGCGACCGGCTGGCCACCTTCGCCTGTACCGCGTCCACCGGCCCCGGCTCCACGAACATGATCACGGGCGCCGCGCTGGCCACCACCAACCGCATCCCGGTGCTGCTGCTGCCGTCCGACATGTTCGCCACCCGCGCCGCCGACCCCGTCCTCCAGCAGCTGGAGGACACCCGCGGCGGGGACGTCACCGTCAACGACGCCTTCCGCGCCGTATCGAAGTACTTCGACCGGATCCAGCGCCCCGAGCAGCTCGTCCCGGCGGCGCTCGCGGCGATGCGGGTGCTGACCGACCCCGTCGAGACCGGTGCCGTCACCCTCGCGCTGCCGCAGGACGTGCAGGCCGAGGCCCACGACTGGCCCGTCTCCTTCTTCCGGCGCCGGGTGTGGCACGTGGGCCGCCCGGTGCCGGAGCCGGTCGCGGTCGAGCGTGCCGCACGCCTGCTCCGAGGCGCGAGGAAGCCGCTCATCGTGGCCGGCGGCGGCAGCGTCTACTCCGGTGCCGAGACGGAGCTGCGGGCCTTCGCCGAGGCCACCGGCATCCCGGTCGCGGACACGCACGCAGGCAAGGGCGCGGTGCCGTGGGACCACCCCTACGCCGTCGGCGGCATCGGCTCGACCGGGTCCTACGCGGCCAACGAGCTCGCGAGGGACGCCGATGTCGTCCTCGGCATCGGGACCCGGTACTCCGACTTCACCACCGCCAGCCACACCTTGTTCGGCAACCCCGACGTCACGTTCGTCAACCTCAACGTGGCCCGCCTGGACGCCGTGAAGCATTCCGCGGAGCCGCTGGTGGCCGATGCCCGGCTCGGCATCCAGGCCCTGGCGGGAGCGCTGTCGCAGTGGGAGGTGGAGCCGGCGTACCGTGCGCGCACACGGCAACTCATCGCCCGGACAAGGCAGATCGAGGAGGAGTGCTTCTCCCCGGACCGCAACAGCGGTGAGCTGCCTGCCCAGACGCAGGTTCTCGGCGCCCTGAACGACGTGCTCGACGACCGTGCTGTGGTCATCAATGCTGCGGGATCCATGCCGGGTGATCTGCAGCAGCTGTGGCGGGCGCGGGATCCGAAGGCCTACCACGTGGAGTACGCCTACTCCTGCATGGGCTACGAGGTCGCCGCGGGCGTCGGCGCGAGGATGGCCGACCCTTCGCGTGAAGTCGTCGTCCTGGTCGGTGACGGTTCGTATCTGATGATGGCTCAGGAGATCGTGACCATGGTCTCCGAGGGACTGAAGGTCATCATCGTCCTGGTCCAGAACCATGGCTTCGCCTCGATCGGCGCGCTGTCGGAGTCGCTCGGGTCGCAGCGCTTCGGCACCAAGTACCGCTTCCGCGACGACGCTTCGGGCCGGCTCGACGGCGGCATCCTGCCCGTCGACCTCGCCGCGAACGCCGCCAGTCTCGGCGCGGACGTCCTGCACGCCACCTCCGTGGAGGAGTTCCGTGCGGCGATGGAGAAGGCCAAGGCAGCCCAGTACACCACCGTCGTGCACGTCGAGACCGACCTCTACGGCCCCAATCCGCCCGGTCACGGCTGGTGGGACGTCCCCGTCAGTCAGACCTCCGCCCTCGACTCCACCCGTGCGGCCTACGAGACCTACGCCGCACACAAGCAGGCCCAGCGCCACTACCTGTAAGGACGCGTTTCCCGTGAAGACCATTCAGCACTGGATCGGCGGCTCGACCGTCCCCGGCACCGACACCCAGCCGGTGTTCAACCCGGCCACCGGCGCCGAGCAGGCCCAGGTGGTCCTGGGCGGCGCCACCGACGTGGACACCGCCGTCGTCGCCGCCGCGCAGGCCTTCGAGACCTGGTCGGAGTCCTCACTGACCCAGCGCACCCAGGTGATGTTCAACTTCCGCCAGCTCCTCGTCGAGCACGAGGAGGAACTCGGCCGGATCATCTCCGCCGAACATGGCAAGACCGTCGACGACGCACGCGGCGAGATCACCCGCGGCCGCGAGGTCGTCGAGTACGCCTGCGGCCTCGGGGACGTGCTGAAGGGCTCCTTCTCCGACCAGGTCTCGCGCGGCGTGGACGTGCACGACTTCCGCCGGCCGCTGGGCGTCGTCGCGGGCATCACGCCGTTCAACTTCCCGGCGATGGTGCCGCTGTGGATGCACCCGACCGCCATCGCCACCGGCAACACCTTCATCCTCAAGCCGAGCGAGCGCGACCCGTCGGCCGCCAACTTCGTCGCCGAGCTGTACAAGAAGGCCGGTCTGCCCGACGGCGTGTTCAACGTCGTCCACGGCGGCAAGCCCGCGGTCGACGCCATCCTGACCCACCCCGGCATCAGCGCGGTCTCCTTCGTCGGCTCCACCCCGATCGCCAAGTACGTGCACGAGACGGCCACCGCCCACGGCAAGCGCGTGCAGGCCCTCGGCGGCGCCAAGAACCACGCCGTCGTCCTGCCCGACGCCGACCTGGAATTCGCCGCCAACCACCTCACCGCCGGCGCCTACGGCTCGGCCGGTGAGCGCTGCATGGCCGTGTCGGTGGCCGTGGCCGTGGGCGACGCGGCCGACGCCCTGGTCGAGGTGCTGGAGCGCAAGGCCCGCGAGGTCAGGGTCGGCCCCGGCGACAAGCCCGGCACCGAGATGGGCCCGCTGGTCACCAAGGCCGCCCGGGAACGCGTCGAGAACGCCGTCGGCACCGCCGCCACGCAGGGCGCCACCGTCGTCGTGGACGGCCGTGGGCTGAAGGTCGACGGCCACGAGGAGGGCTTCTTCACCGGTCCGTCCCTCCTGGACCACGTCACCACCGAGATGGACGCCTACAAGGAGGAACTCTTCGGTCCGGTCCTCGCGATCGTCCGCGCCGAGAGCCTCGACCAGGCCATCGACCTGATCAACGCCAACCCGTACGGCAACGGCACCGCCCTGTTCACCGGCTCCGGCGAAGCCGCCCGCCGCTTCCAGCGCAAGGTCGACGTCGGCATGATCGGCGTCAACGTCCCGGTGCCCGTCCCGATGTCGTACTACTCCTTCGGCGGCTGGAAGGACTCCCTCATCGGCGACTCCCCGGTCCACGGCCCCGAGGGCATCCGTTTCTACACCCGCCCCAAGGTCGTCACCAGCCGCTGGCCCGAACCGAAGCAGCAGGTCACCGCGGGCTTCAACTTCCCCACCTCCTCCTGAGATCCCCCCACCCATCAACCGCTAGGAGGTGGCCATGGACGTCAGGGACGACGCCCTCCAGGCCTCCACACCGAGCAACCCCGCCACAGGCACCGCCTCCCCTCACATCTACCGGCGGCTGCGGACCATCACCGTGATCGCCACGTTCGGCGGGCTCCTCTTCGGCTACGACACCGGCGTCATATCCGGTGCACTCCCCTTCATGTCCCTCTCCCCCGGCGAAGGCGGGCTGGGGCTCACCCCGCTGACCGAGGGGATCGTCGCCTCGTCGCTGGTGCTCGGTGCCGCCTTCGGGGCGCTTTTCGGTGGCCGGCTCTGCGACCGTTACGGGCGCAGGCGGACCATTCTCGGGCTCGCCGTCCTGTTCTTCGCCGGGGCGCTGGGCACCGCGCTCGCGCCGGGCCTCGAAGTGATGGTGCTGTTCCGGGTGCTGCTCGGGCTGGCCGTCGGCGGTGCGTCCGCCACGGTGCCGGTGTTCATCGCCGAGCTGGCGCCGGCCGACCGGCGCGGCCGGCTGGTGACCCAGAACGAACTGATGATCGTGACGGGCCAGTTGCTGGCCTACACCTCGAACGCGGTCATCGCCAGGACCGTGGGCGAGGGTGGCGTGTGGCGCTGGATGCTCGTCATCGCCACGGTCCCGGCCGTGCTGCTGTGGATCGGGATGCTGTTCGTGCCCGAGTCGCCGCGCTGGCTCGCCTCGCGTGGCCGTTTCGACGACGCACGCGGCACCCTGGGCCGGATCCGGGACGCCCGAGACGTCGACGCGGAGTTCGCCGAGATCAAGGAGCGTGTCACCGCCGACGCCGCGGAGCCGCGTGCGGGATGGCGTGACCTCGGCACACCGTGGGTGCGACGCATCGTGATCTTCGGGTTCGGACTGGCGTCCCTGACCCAGCTCACCGGCGTCAACTCGATCATGTACTTCGCGCCGACGATCCTGCTGGACACCGGCCTGGGCACACAGGCGGCCCTGACCGCCACCATCGCCAACGGTGTCGTGGCCGTGCTCGCGGTCTCGACCGGCATGTGGCTGCTGGGCCGGTACGGCCGGCGTCCCATGCTGCTGACCGGGCAGGTCGGCGTGACCGTGTCGCTGCTGCTGATCGCCTTCTGCTTCCTGGTCCTGCCCGAGTCGACCGCGCGCAGCTATCTCGTGCTCGCCTCGATGCTGACCTTCCTGCTGTTCATGCAGGGCTGTATAGCGACCGTGTTCTGGCTGATGCTCTCGGAGATCTTCCCGCTCCGGCTGCGCGGCTTCGCGATGGGCACGGCCGTCTTCGGCACCTGGATGGCCAACTTCGTGGTCACGCTGGTATTCCCGCCGCTGATCGACGCGGTCGGCGGCGTCACGTTCCTGCTCTTCGCCGCGATCAACGCCGTCACGTTCTTCTACTACCTGCGCACGGTCCCCGAGACCCGCGGCCGCTCGATGGAAGACATCGAGTCCCACTTCCGACGGCAGTTCGCCGCCTGACCACTCGTTCTTTTGAAAGGCACCGCCATGACCACCTCCGCCAAGCCCCTCTCCGTCGCGGTGATCGGAGCCGGTATGGCCGGCCGCAGCCACGCCGCCGGATACCGCAACGTCAGCACCGTCTTCGGGGCCGGTCTGCCGCCGGTCCGCCTCGCCGCGATCGCCGACGCCAACCTCGCGCTCGGCGAGGACGCCGCCCGTCGCTACGGGTTCGACAGGGCCCTCCCGAGCTGGGAGGCCGTCGTCGAGGACCCGACGATCGACGCGGTCAGCATCGTCGTCGGCAACGCTCTGCACCGACCCATCGCGGAGGCGCTGGTCGCGGCCGGCAAGCACGTGCTGTGCGAGAAGCCGCTGGCCGGTTCGCTGGAAGACGCCCGCGCGATGGCCGAGCTGGAGCGCACCACCGAGGTCGTGACGTCCGTCGGCTACACCTTCCGCCGCTCCCCCGCCATCGCCGCGATCCGCGAGCATGTGCGGGCCGGCGAGCTGGGCGATCCGACCCTGTTCAGCGGTCGTTACTGGTGCGACTACGCGACCGACCCGAACGGGCCGCTGAGCTGGCGCTTCAAGGGCGGCCCGGGTTCGGGCGCGCTCGGGGACGTCGGCTCGCACGTCATCGACGCCGCCGAGTACGTCGCGGGCCCCATCGCCTCCGTCTCCGGTGCCGCGCTGTCCACGCAGATCACCAAGCGGCCGCTGCCGCTGGGCGCGGTCGTCGGGCACAACGCCGCCCCGGTCTCGGACGAGTTCGGCGAGGTCGAGAACGAGGACACCGCGACCTTCACCGCCCGCTTCGAGTCCGGCCTCGTCGGCACCTTCTCGGTGACCCGCACCGGCTTCGGTCTGCCCAACGGGCTCGCCTTCGACGTCCTCGGCGTCGGCGGCCGGGCCGCGTTCGACCAGCACCGGCCCGCCGAGTACCTCTTCGACGACGCGCAGCCCGAGGCCCGTACGCGCGGCGCCCGGCAGGTCATCGCCGGTCCGCAGCTGCCGTACTTCGCGGGCGGTGTCCCGATGGAGGCGCCGGGTGTGGGTGCCAGCAACGGCGACAACTTCACCTACCAGGCACGGGCGTTCCTCGACCAGGTCGCGGGTGTCGCCGAGCCGCTGCCGGCCTGCGCCACGTTCGCCGACGCGCTGCGCACGATGGAGATCATCCGCGCCGTCGTCGAGTCCTCGCAGAACGGTGGCGCCGCCGTCACGGTGCCGCCCGCCGCCTGACCGTCCGTACAGCAGGAACCGCATCCATGGTCCTCAGGCGCGGCGCCACGAACGCGCGCGGCCACTGAGAGACCGGCTTTCGAGGCGGGCCCAGGATCCGGGTGACGGACCCGTCCTCGGCGCCCGCCTCCCCGCACCCGCCGCCACCCCCCGAGAAGGACAGAGGAAACACACGATGAAGCTGGGCCTCTACAACGCGATCCTGCACGACCGCCCGCTGCCGGAAGCGATCAAGGTCGTCGCCGACCTGGGCCTGACCGGTCTGGAGGTCAACACCGGTGGCTTCCTGCCCGCGGTGCACGTGCCGACGTTCGACGACATCCTGGTCAGCGACACCGCCCGGGACGACTTCCTCGGCCTCTTCGAGGGCACCGGCGTCTCCGTCGCCGGCCTCAACGCCAACGGCAACCCTCTGCACCCGAACCCGGTGATCGGCCAGAAGCACGCCGAGGACATCCGCCGCTCCATCCGCCTGGCCGGACGTCTGGGGCAGCACCGTCTCGTGACCATGTCCGGGCTGCCCGGCGGCGAGCCCGGCGCGACGCGTCCGAACTGGATCGTCAACGCCTGGAACTCCGGCGCCCTGGACGTGCTGGACCACCAGTGGAAGATCGCCGCGGAGTTCTGGCGCGAGACGGACCGGCTCGCCCGTGACCACGACGTCAAGGTCGCCCTGGAACTGCACCCGCAGAACCTCGTGTTCAACTCCGCCGACGTGCACAGGCTCATCGAGCTGACCGGCGCCACGCACGTAGGCGTCGAACTGGACGCCTCCCATCTGTTCTGGCAGCAGATGGACCCGGTCGCGGTCGTCCGCCACCTCGGCGAGCTGGTGTTCCACGCCGCCGCCAAGGACGTCCGCGTCAACCCCGGGTACGCCGCCCTCAACGGAGTGCTCGACAACAGCTTCCGACGCCTTTCGCCTGACGAGCCGCGTACCAACCTCGGCGGCGACGAGTGGGCCAACGAATGGCCCAAGGAGTCCGCGTGGGACTTCGTCGCCCTCGGCAAGGGCCATGACGTCGCCTACTGGACCGAGTTCCTGCGCGCCCTCCACGAGGTCGACCCGGACATGCTGGTCAACATCGAGCACGAGGACACAGAGCTCGGCCGTGTCGAGGGTGTCGCCGTGGCCGCAGGGGTACTGAAGGCGGCAGATGCGGCGCTTCAGGAGTCCCTGCAGCCGTAGTCACGCGATCCGGGGAGAATTCACCCCGCCGGACGCACCCTCGCCACCTCCACACGGCCGGCGCTCATGTCCCCGTCCAGCGGTGGTCAGGCCCAGGCCGTCACCGGCACGAACGAACTGTCCTGCCGGAACAGGTCCGTCCCGTTCGACCGTTCCACCCGCAGTTCGTAGTTGTAGTGCCGCAGGTAGTACCCGGGGTAGTTGTACGACTCGAAGCGGAGCGACCCGCTCGACGTGCCCGTGCGGGCGACGAACGTGGCGTCCTTGGCGAACGTCGAGGTGCCGTCGTTGGTGTCGAAGCGGGCCCGGAAGTCCCAGTGGCGCAGGTAGCGGCCGGAGGAGTCGCGGAAGGAGTAGCCGTTCGCGTCGGCGAGGCCGGGCACGACCGTGAACGTCGCGGCCTGCTTCTCGGCGGTCGTGCTGGAGCTGGTGACCACCGGCAGGTTGAGCAGGGAGGACTGCACCTGCCAGTGGCGGGTGGAGTAGTTGGCCGACTGGAAGGAACGGGTGACGTTCTTCGCCAGGGTCGGGCCGCCCGAGACGGTCTCCTTGATGACCGTGAAGTGGCGGGCCGTTCCCGAGACCGCGGGCAGGGCGGCCGGGGCGGACCAGGTGGCGAAGGTGTCGTAGCTGTCGCTGTAGTAGTACGTGCCGTCGCCGTAGCCGTCGAAGAAGAGCCGCCAGCCGCCGTTGTCCAGCTGCACCAGGGCAGGACCCTCGCGGTAGCTGCCCCAGCCCGCCCAGTTGCCGGTGCGGGAGATCGTGTAGGGGCCGGTGACGTTCGACGCGGTCGCGTACTCGATGTACTTCGTCGTCTCGTTCTTCGTGAAGGCGTGGTAGGTCGAGCCGATCTTCACGAGGAAGGTGTCGATGTGGTTCGCGCCGATACCGGACAGCGCCACCGGTGAACTCCAGGCCGTCAGCGCGGAGTTCGTGGCCTTGAGCAGGTACGGGGTGAAGATCCACTCGTCGTTGGTGGTCGAGCAGGACACGATGACGTTCACGCTGCCGTCGCTGTCGACGAACCACTCCGGCGCCCAGGCCCGGGAGAGATTGGCGATGGGGACCGTGTAGTCGTACAGGAACGTCCAGTTGACCCGGTCGGTGCTGCGGGCGAAGCCGATGGTGGTGCTGGTGTCCTGCCAGGTGTGGGTCGTGTAGGTGATGTAGTAGGAGCCGTTGGTGTGCTTGAAGATGCTCGCGTCGCGGATGCGGTTGCTGGGCGGCGTGTAGGCGGAGGCCTTGGCCAGACGGAAGTCGGTGGCGTCGTCCGACTGGTAGACGTTCACGGTCCCGTCGTTGCTGTTGAGGAACGGCACGATCGTGTAGCGGGTGGCCGAGCCGCTCGGCGGTGCGGCCGCCAGCGCCGTGCCGAGCAGGCCGGGGGCCTCGCCCAGGACCAGCGCCGAGGCGGGCAGGACGGCCATCGCGCGCAGCAGGGTGCGGCGGGACGGGGTGTGGGGTCTGGTCACGGGCGGCTCTCCCTCAACGTTCGTTCGACATGTCGAACGCAGTTCGGAAATTCGATCAGAAGGTAGAGGTGGGATCCGTGCGCGTCAATGGTTTGGACAGCGGGAGGCGGGACCTGGGAGAAACCTGTGGTGAACCTGGGAGCCGCACCGGGCGAAACCGTTCCGCAGCTGCCCCCTGGAGGTTACCGTTCGGTAGACAATGTCGTCCCGGAGGTGCCCCGCATGACACCCGACCGTGCCGCAGGCCTCGCCGAGTCCGCCCGAGCGCTGGCCGACGGGGAGGTGACGTCGCGGGCGCTGGTCGCGGAGGCGCTGGCGCGGATCGAGGCGACCCAGGACACGCTCAACGCCTTCCGGGTGGTCCGGGCCGAGGCCGCCCTCGCCGAGGCGAAGGCCGCCGACGTGGAGCTCGCCGCCGGGGTGCGCAAGCCGCTGCTGGGCGTCCCGGTCGCGGTGAAGGACGACATGGACGTGGCGGGCGAGCCGACCGCGTTCGGCTGTCGCGGTGAGTTTCCGCCGGTCGCCGCGGACGGCGAGGCGGTACGGCGGCTGCGCGCGGCCGGGGCGGTGATCGTCGGCAAGACCAACACCTGCGAGCTGGGGCAGTGGCCGTTCACCGAGGGGCCGGCGTTCGGCGCGACCCGCAATCCGTGGCAGCCGGACCATACGCCGGGCGGCTCGTCCGGCGGGTCGGCAGCCGCCGTGGCGGCCGGTCTGGTGCCCGCCGCGCTGGGCTCGGACGGCGCCGGTTCGGTGCGCATCCCGGCCTCGTGGACCCATCTGATCGGCATCAAGCCACAGCGCGGCCGCATCTCCACCTGGCCGCGCGGCGAGTCCTTCCAGGGCATCACCGTCAACGGCACCCTCGCCCGTACGGTGGCCGACGCGGCCCTGCTGCTGGACGCCGCCGCCGGCAACCACGACCTCGACCCGCACCGGCCCCCGTCGGTCGACGCCGCCGCGGCGGTCGGCCGCGACCCGGGCCGGCTGCGGATCGCGCTCTCCCTCAAGCCGCCGTTCACCGCCGTGCCCGCCCGTCTGCAGCCGGAGGTGCGGGCCCGGGTCGTCCGGCTCGCCGAAAGACTGGCCGCGTTGGGGCACTTCGTCGAGGAGGCCGATCCGCCCTACGGCCAGATCGGGCTGGCCTTCGTCCCGCGCGCCACGGTCGGCATCGCCGAGTGGGCGAACGACGCGCCCTTCCCCGCACTGCTGGACCCGCGCACCCGGGGGGCCGTGCGGCTGGGCAGGCTCCTCGGCGGGGCCCCGCTGCGGGCGGCCCGGCGCGCGGAGGCGGTGCTGCACCGTCGGATCGGCGCGTTCTACGAGTCGTACGACGTGATCCTCGCGCCCACAACGGCCGCTCCCCCGCCCCGAGTCGGCGCGCTGCTCGACCTCGGCGGTTTCGCGACCGACCGGGCGATGATCGCCGCCTGCCCCTACGCCTGGCCCTGGAACGTGCTGGGCTGGCCCGGCGTCAACGTCCCCGCCGGGTTCGTGGACGGCCTGCCCGTCGGCGCCCAGCTGCTCGGGCCGGCGAACAGCGAGCCGCTGCTGATCTCGCTGGCCGCGCAGCTGGAGGCGGAGCTGCGCTGGCACGAGCTGTGGCCGCCGCAGCAGGGCGAGCACGTGCCGGCCCCCGTCGTCTGAGACGCCGCCTGCCCTGCCCGGTCAGCCTCTACCCTGTGACGATGGACGATGCGTCGATGGTCGGGCTCATGGGGCGGGTCACCGGCACGGTGGGGCCCGGGCTGGTCGGCGAGGTGATCGTGCGGGTGCGCGGCGGCGCCGAGCATTTCCTCGCCTATCCGGCCACCGGCACCGGGCGCGTCGAACGCGGCACGGTGGTGATGGTGGTGGAGTACCAGCCCCCGCGCACCGTCTACGTCCAGCCCGCGTACGACAGTTGAGCCCGCTCGTTCGCAGGTGAGAGCCGTCCGCGTCAAGGTTGCGGCAAGGATCCGTCAACGCCTGTACGTCCGGGTCGCCGAGGCGCACACTCCCCTTCGTCCGGTGCCGAAAGGGCACCATGCAAAGGGGGCGAATGCCGATGGTTGTCGGCGTCGTTGCGGGGGTGGCGGTAGGGGCCGTCCTCGTTCTGATCGGTCTGTTCAAGATGATGTGGCGGGTCGCCGAACCCAACGAGGCCCTGGTCATCTCCGGCTCCAAGCACCGCACGGAGGGCCTGGAGGAGGGCATGGGCTTTCGCATCGTCACCGGGCGCGGCACGTTGGTGCTCCCCGGTGTGCAGGCGGTGCGCAGGCTGTCGCTCGACCTGAACGAGACCGAGCTGCACGTGGACTGCGTGACGCACCAGGGCATTCCGCTGAAGGTGCGGGGCGTCGTCATCTTCAAGGTGGGCGACGACTTCGTGTCGATCGCGAACGCGGCCCGTCGTTTCCTGGACCAGCAGAAGCTGATGTCGGAGCGGGTGCACAACGTCTTCGCCGGCCATCTGCGGTCCATCGTGGGCGGGTTGACGGTGGAGGACATGATCCGCGACCGGGAGAAGCTCACCGGGCAGACACGGGCGGCGTGCGGTACGGAGATGGAGAAGCTCGGGCTCATCGTCGACTCGCTCCAGATCCACGAGATCGAGGACCCCACCGGGTACATCCAGAACCTGGCCATGCCGCACGCGGCGGCCGTGCAGCGGGACGCGCGGATCGCGCAGGCGGAGGCGAACCGGCTGGCCACGGAGGCGGAGCAGCAGTCGTACGCGCGGATGGCGGAGGCGACCCGGGACAGCGAGATCCTCCAGGCCGGCTACCAGGCCGAGCGCGACAAGGCGGGCGCCAAGGCCCGGCAGGCCGGTCCGCTCGCCGACGCGGCCGCCCGGCAGGAAGTGGTCGTCCAGGAGACGCGGGTCGCCGAACTGGAGGCGCATCGGCGCGAGCAGCAGCTCCAGGCCGATGTCCGCAAGCCCGCGGACGCGACGGCCTACGAGAAGCGCACGCTGGCGGAGGCCGAACGCGACGCGCGGATCTCGGCGGCGCAGGCCAAGGCGAAGGAGACGGAACTGGCGGCCGCCGCCGAGGCGACCCGGGTCAAGACGGCCGCGGGAGCGGAGGCGGAGGCGACCAGGACGCGCGGCACGGCCACCGCGGCGGCGACCCGGGCCACCGGTGAGGCGGAGGCCGCGGCGGCTCAGGCCAAGGGTCTCGCCCAGGCCGAGGCGGCGAAGGCCAAGGGGCTGGCGGAGGCCGAGGCCATCAAGGCGCGGGCCGCCGCCCTCGCCGAGAACCAGGAGGCCGTGGTCGCCCAGCAACTCGCCGAGAACTGGCCCGAGATCGTCCGCGCCGGGGCGTCCGCCTTCGGCAGCGTCGACAACATGGTGCTGCTCAACGGTGCCGACGGGATGGCGGACATGTTCGCCAAGGCCCTCACCATGGGCGGCACGGGGCTGGGGCTGGCGCGTCAGCTGCTCGCCTCGATGAACCAGAACGGGCAGGTCACGAAGGAGGCTTCGCCGATCGACGGGCTCGCGCAGAAGGTGCCGGTGGACGAGAAGTGACCCTTCACGCGTAGCTCACGGGGGCAGCCCCTAAGGTGCCCCCGTGAGCACGTTTACCGACCAGAACGTCCCGGGCCGCCACGGCCCCACCGCCACCACCGAGGCCGACCCCCGCGCGGTCGGCAAGGTGCGCACCGAGTACTCGCCCGCGCACGACGGCGACCCCGACCCCGGGGAGGTCGTCTGGACCTGGGTTCCCTTCGAGGAGAACGACGGACGGGGCAAGGACCGCCCGGTGCTCGTGGTGGCCCGGGAGGCCGCCGACACCTTTTTGGCCGTGCAGCTGTCCAGCAAGCGGCACGACGCCGGGCGGGTGGGCGGGGGAAGAGGTGCCCGCGAGTGGGTCGCCATCGGCAGCGGGCCGTGGGACCGGTCGGGGCGCGACAGCTGGGTGGATGTGGACCGCATCCTCCGGCTGCACGAGCAGGGCATGCGCCGGGAGGCGTGCGCCCTGGACCGCGGGCGGTTCAACCTGGTCAGGCACCGGCTGCACGAGCGCTACGGCTGGACCTGACGCTCCGCGAACGCCCGGGCGAACGCGGCTCGCACCGGGCTGTCGGGCGTGCGGTCCAGGATGGCGAACACCACGTGCTCGAAGGCTCCGGCGAACCGTCCGCCGGGCCCGAGCAGCCCCCGGAACGCGCCCGCCACCTGCGCCGGGTCGTTCTGGAACACCCCGCAACCCCAGGCGCCCAGCACCAGCCGCCGGTACCCGTGCGCCGCGGCCGTCTCCAGTACGCGTTCGGCCCGTACGGCCAGGGCGTGCGACAGCTCGGCCGTGCGCTGCGGGGCCGTACGCCGTATGACGCCCGCGTTCGGCGCGGCGGCGGTCAGGAAACCGGCGAGGTACGGCTCGTCGAGCAGACGGCCCCGGTCGTCACGGAAGACGGGCACGCCGGGTGAGTGGATGACACGGTCCGTGTAGAGCGGGTCGCGGTGGGCGCGGTGGTGGTCGTAGAACGCGCGGGCTTCGAGCAGGCAGGTGTACAGCGCGGAGGCACGGCACAGGGCCTCCTCCTGGGCCTGTGCGCCGTTCAGGAAGCCGCCGCCGGGGTTACGGGCCGAGGCGAAGTTCAGTACGGCCGTGCCGGCGCCGAGGCGGCGGGCCGCCTCCAGACTGCTCTCGCCGGTGACCTCGAAGAACGTCTGGTCATCGGAGGTCCGCGGCACCAGAACCGGGTCCGGCCCGTACATCCGCGTGCCCTGCCGGGCGGTCCGCACGGCCGCCGCGATCGACACCTCGCGCCCGTCGGACGCGCGGTAGGCCCCCGCCGCGACGATCTGTTCCGTCTGCTGTGCGACACCGCGCAGACGCGCGCTCATGGCGCCACCCCCGTGCGCGCCATGAACGCGCTCCGCGCGATCTCCCCCGTCGTGCTCATGCACCGATCGTGGGTGATGCTGGTGATGCGGTGCAACGGAGTTTCCCGGCTGCTCCGCCGAGGACGAACGTCCGGGAAATCCCCTGCCAACTCCCGGAGAGCGGAGGTTACCGACCCGGAACGTGCCGGTACGCACCCTTGTGCGAAGCCACGCGAAGGTCTTGGGTGGGACGAGTGTGCCGGCCCGCCCACAAGATCCGGGCCGGGCGGCATCGTGGACTCTCAGGAGGATCCCGACATGTCAGATTCGGTGAGTGACTGTACGGAGCAGCCCCGCACCGTGGTCACCGAAGCCGAGGTGGAGGCCCTGGTCAGGGGCATCTGCTTCAAGACCGGCCCACCCCGCACCCTCGGGGTCGAAGTGGAATGGCTCGTCCATGAGCTGCGCGGGCCGCAGCTCCCCGTGACACCCGAACGACTCGAAGCGGCCTACGCCGCACTACGGACCGTGCCCCTGAGGTCGGCGCTCACCGTCGAGCCCGGCGGCCAGCTGGAGCTGAGCTCGCCGCCCGCCGCCTCGCTGATGGAGTGCATCGGTACCGTCTCCGCCGACCTCGACGCCGCCCGCGCGGTACTGCGCGAGCACGACCTCGGGCTGGTCGGCCTGGGCAATGACCCCTGGCACTCGCCCCGCCGGTTCCTGCGCCAGCCGCGCTACGACGCGATGGAGGCGTGCCTGGACCGGGCGGGCCCGGCCGGCCGCGCCATGATGTGCACCTCGGCCTCCGTGCAGGTGTGCCTGGACTCCGGATACGAGGAGCCCGGTCCGCTCGGACACGGACGGCGCTGGTGGCTGGCGCACCAGCTGGGCGCGGTGCTGGTCGCCGCCTTCGCGAACTCCCCGCTGGCCGGGCGCGAGCCCACGGGCTGGCTGTCCACCCGGCAGTTGCTGTGGATGGAGATCGGCGCGGGCCGCGCGGGCGCGCCCCCGCTGGACGGCGATCCGCGGCGCGCCTGGGCACGGCATGTCCTGGACGCGCCGGTGATGTGCGTACGGCGCGAGGGCGGACCGTGGGACGTCCCGGACGGGCTGACGTTTAGGGAGTGGACCCGGTCGGGAGCGCCGCGGCCGCCGACGCGGGAGGACCTCGACTACCACCTCACGACACTGTTTCCGCCGGTCAGACCGCGTGGCCATCTGGAGCTGCGCATGATCGACGCACAGCCCGGCGAGGACGGCTGGATCGTGCCGCTGGCCGTGACGACCGCGCTCTTCGACGACCCGGAGGCCGCGGAGACCGCGTATCGCGCGGTGAAGCCGCTGGCCGAGCGCGCCCTGTCGGTGCCCGCGCCGCACAATCCGCTGTGGATCGACGCGGCCCGCTCGGGTCTGAGCGACCCCGAGCTGCGCGAGGTGGCGGACACCTGCTTCGCGGCGGCGCTGGAGGCGCTGCCCCGGCTGGGCGCCACGACCGGGGTCACGGACGCCGTGGCCGCGTACCGGGACCGCTACGTGAGCCGGGGCCGCTGCCCCGCCGACGACCTGCTGGACGAGCTCTACGGCACGGACCGCACCCTGCACGGGAAGGACGACCGGACATGACCGACCCCGCCCACGACGCCGAAACGCTCCGCGAGCGGGCACTGACCACCCTCACCACCGCCCGTGCCCGGACGACCCTGCTGACCAGTTGCGTCGAGGACCCCGACCTCACCGCCCAGCACTCGCCGCTGATGTCCCCACTGGTGTGGGACCTCGCGCACATCGGCAACCAGGAGGAGCAGTGGCTGCTCCGGACGGTGGCCGGGCGGGAGGCGATACGGCCCGAGATCGACGGCATCTACGACGCCTTCGAGCACCCGCGCGCCGAACGCCCCTCGCTGCCGCTGCTGGCGCCGACCGAGGCCCGGCACTACGCGGCCGAGGTGCGCGGCCGGGTCCTGGACCTGCTGGGGAGCACCGCGTTCCACGGCACGCGGCTGACCGAGGCGGGCTTCGCCTTCGGGATGATCGCGCAGCACGAGCAGCAGCACGGCGAGACGATGCTGATCACCCATCAGCTCCGCAGGGGCCCCCAGGCCCTGCACGCCCCCGACCCGGAACCGGCCCCCCTGCTCACGGGTCCGTCCGAAGTGCTGGTCCCCGGCGGCCCGTTCACCATGGGCACCTCGACCGAGCCGTGGGCGCTGGACAACGAACGCCCGGCCCATGTGCGCGAGGTCCCGCCGTTCTACATCGACACGACCCCGGTGACGAACGCCGCGTACCAGGCGTTCATCGAGGACGGCGGCTACGACGACGACCGCTGGTGGACGGCGGAGGGCTGGGCGCACATCCGGCAGCACTCCATCCACGCCCCGCTGTTCTGGCGCCGGGACGGCAGGCAGTGGCTGCGGCGCCGCTTCGGCGTCACCGAGGCCGTACCGCCCGACGAGCCCGTGCTGCACGTGTGCTGGTACGAGGCCGACGCCTACGCCCGCTGGGCCGGGCGCCGGCTGCCCACCGAGGCCGAGTGGGAGAAGGCGGCCCGGCACGACCCCGCGGGTGACCGCTCGACGCGCTACCCGTGGGGCGACGCCGACCCCGCGCCGGAACACGCCAACCTCGGCCAGCGGCATCTGCGCCCAGCGCCGGCCGGCAGCTACCCGGAGGGTGAATCACCCCTCGGCGTACGGCAGTTGATCGGTGACGTGTGGGAGTGGACGGCGAGCGACTTCCTGCCGTACCCGGGGTTCCAGGCGTTCCCGTACAAGGAGTACTCGGAGGTGTTCTTCGGGCCCGAGCACAAGGTGCTGCGGGGCGGTTCGTTCGCCGTGGACGCGGTGGCCTGCCGGGGCACCTTCCGCAACTGGGACTACCCGATCCGGCGGCAGATCTTCTCCGGGTTCCGCACGGCCCGGTCGGCGGACGTCTGATGTGCCGTCACCTGGCCTACGTGGGCCCCGAGGAGGCGCTCGGCACGCTCCTCGTGGAGCCGCCGCACGGCCTGTACCGCCAGTCGTGGGCGCCCCGGCGACAGCGGCACGGGACGGTCAACGCCGATGGCTTCGGGGTCGGTTGGTACGCCGCCGGGGACCCGGTGCCGGCCCGGTACCGCCGGGCCGGGCCCATCTGGGCGGATCTGTCCTTCGCCGATCTGGCCCGGGTGGTGCGGTCCACCGCGCTGCTCGCCGCCGTACGGGACGCGACGCTGTCGGGTGCCGACGCGGAGGCCGCGGCGGCCCCGTTCGCCGCGGGCCCCTGGCTGTTCAGCCACAACGGCGCCGTGAAGGGCTGGCCGGGTTCGCTGGCACCGCTGGTGCCGACCCTGCCCGCGGTGGACCTGCTGTCGATGGAGGCCCGCAACGACTCGGCGCTCGTGTGGGCGCTGGTTCTAGCGCGGCTGCGCGGCAGCGACACCACGGCCATTCAGGACGAGGGCCAGGCCCTTGCCGACACCGTTCTGGAGGTCGCCGAGGCGGCTCCCGGCTCCCGGCTGAACCTGCTGCTCACCAACGGCGAGACGATCACCGCGACCGCCTGGGGCGACACCCTCTGGTATCTGACCCGCCCCGGCGGCGGCACCGTCGTGGCATCCGAGCCCTACGACGACGATCCGCACTGGCAGGAGGTCCCCGACCACACCCTCCTCGCGGCGAGCGGCACCGATGTGCTGCTCACCCCGCTGAAGGACCCCAACGACGCCCTGGCCCCCGCACAACCGAAGGAGCCCAGCACGTGAGTCCGTTCCTTCTCACCCGCACCCTGCCCGAGGACGCCACCGACGCCGCACTGCGCGCCGACGTCCTGAAGGGCCTGAACGGCACACCGAAGACGCTGCCGCCGAAGTGGTTCTACGACGCGCAGGGCAGCGAACTCTTCGAGAAGATCACCGAGTTGCCCGAGTACTACCCGACGCGCGCCGAGCGCGAGATCCTCGTCGACCGGGCCGGCGAGATCGCCGCGGCCACCGGCGCCCGCACCCTGGTCGAGCTGGGCTCCGGCTCCTCGGAGAAGACGCGGTACCTCATCGACGCGCTGACCGGGCTGCGCACGTACGTCCCCGTCGACGTCAGCGAGAGCGCGCTCACCCAGGCCGGTCAGGCGCTGATCGAGGAGCGGCCGGGGCTGGACGTGCATGCCCTGATCGCCGACTTCACCGGCGGGCTGGCCCTGCCGGACACGCCGGGTCCCCGGCTGGTGGCGTTCCTCGGCGGCACGATCGGCAATCTGCTGCCCGCCGAGCGCGCCGCGTTCCTCGCCGCCGTCCGGGCCCTGCTCTCCCCCGGTGACGCGCTGCTGCTCGGCACGGACCTGGTCAAGGACGAGAAGGTCCTGGTCGACGCGTACGACGACGCGGCCGGGGTGACCGCCGCGTTCAACAAGAACGTGCTGACCGTGATCGACCGGGAGCTGGGCGCCGACTTCGATCCCGGTGCCTTCGAACACGTCGCCCTGTGGGACCCGGACAACGAGTGGATCGAGATGCGGCTGCGCTCGCGCACCGCGCAGACGGTGAAGGTGCCCGCGCTGGAACTCGCCGTCGACTTCGCGGCGGGCGAGGAGATGCGCACCGAGGTGTCGGCGAAGTTCCGCCGGGACGGTGTCCGCGCGGAACTGGCGGGGGCCGGGCTGGAGCTGGCGCACTGGTGGACGGACGGTCAGGGCCGGTTCGCGCTGTCACTGAGCGTGGCGCGGTGACGGACGGCTCGCGCGTTGCCCCGCCTTGGGGCACCGTGGAGTGACGCGTGTGAGAGGAGCACCCACATGTCGAACCACACCTACCGGGTCACCGATATCGTCGGCACCTCGCCGGAGGGCGTGGACCAGGCCATCCGCAACGGGATCGAGCGTGCCTCGCAGACCCTGCACAACCTGGACTGGTTCGAGGTGACCGAGGTACGCGGCCAGCTCGAAGAGGGGCAGATCGCGCACTGGCAGGTGACCATGAAGGTCGGCTTCCGCCTGGACGACGCCGGGTAGCGCGCCCGGAGATCCGGGTAGTCACGCCGGTACGGTCTTACGGTCCTCAGGTCCGCCCCTCCCGCTCCTGCGCCTCCTTCAGCGCGGCGGAGGGGGCGGTCCAGCGCGCCCGTACGACGGTGAAGCCGGCCCGTTCGGCGTCCTCGCAGACCAGTTCGTCGTCGTCCACCAGGACCCGGATCTCACGGGTGCGGGCGAGGCGGCGCAGGATCTCGAGCTTGGTGCGCCGGGCGGGCCTGCGGTCGTCGTTGCGCCGCATGTACACGCGCCCGTCCGGCAGTGCCTGCGCGGCGAGCCAGTCCAGCGTGTCCCGCCGGCAGCGCTCGGGCCGCCCGGTCAGATAGAGGACCTCGCACTCCTCGGCGCTCTCCCGCGCCAGCGCGACGCCCTTCGCGAGGGGCGGGTCCTGGGGGACGGCCGCGAAGAAGCCGTCCCAGTCGCGCGGCTTGCCTTCCAGGAAGTGCTGCCGGTGAGCCGTGTCGGCGAGGGTGTTGTCCAGGTCGAACACGGCGAGCGGGCGTGTGCTGCTGTCGGTCACACGGCTCACCCTAGACGGACCCCGCGCCCCGGCAACCTCCGCACGCCGGGCGGCCACTGCTGTGCGACATGGCACGCAGGCGGAGGCGGGAGGCCCCGATGGGCGACACAGCGAGCGGCATGCGCGGTACGGCGATCCGGACGGCGGCGGTGGTGGTGAGTACGGCCCTGGCGGCCGTGCTGGGGGCGGCAGGCGAGGCGTCCGCCGCGACGACCCTGGTCGTGGCGACCGGCGGGAACGACTCGGCGCCGGGCACGCTGGCCCAGCCCCTGCGGACCATCCAGCGGGCCGTGGACCTGGCGCGGCCCGGTGACGTCATCGCCGTACGCGGCGGCACGTACGCCCTGACCGACAACATCACCATCACCACCTCGGGCACCGCCTCCCAGCCGATCGGCCTCGGCGCCTACCAGGGCGAGCGGGTGGTCGTCGACGGCGAGCGACTGCCCGCCAGTCACACGCCGGTGGGCGGCAGCATCCCCCGGGCCGAACGCGGGGCGATCCACATGGAGGCCTCCCACTGGCGGATCTTTGGCCTGGAACTCGTCAACGGCCCGTACGGCGTCTACTGCGACGGCTGCGACAGCAACGTCTTTTCCAGGATTTCCACACATGACAACTACGAGTCCGGTTTCCAGCTCCAAGGGTCCTCCAGCGACAACCAGATCCTGAACCTGGACAGTTACGGCAACCGTGACCCGCGCAAGAACGGTGAGAGCGCCGACGGACTGGCCATCAAGGAGGGCAGCGGAAGCGGCAACGTGGTGCGGGGCGCCCGATTGTGGAACAACGTGGACGACGGGTTCGACGCCTGGAAGTTCGCCTCGCCGATTCTGATCGAGAACACGATCGCGTACGGCAACGGCTTCAACCGCTGGAACTTCCCCGACTTCGCGGGCGACGGCAACGGCTTCAAGATGGGCGGCGGCACCCCGGCCCCGGCGGTGGGGCACACCCTGCGCAACTCGATCGCGTTCAAGAACGCGGCACATGGCGTCACGGACAACGGCAATCCCGGCGCGCAGACCCTCACCCGCAACACGAGCTGGGCCAACGCCGGCACCGGCTTCGACGCCGACGTCTCCGGCGGCACCGCCACCCTCACCGGCAACCTGTCGGTCGCCGACACCCGCGCGGCGGCGGTCGGCTCGGGGACGACCGCCAGCGGCAACTCGTGGAACCTGGGCGGGACCTGGAACGCCGCCTCGGTCCTCAGCACCGACCCGGGCGCCGTCACCGGCCCGCGTTCCGCCGACGGCTCACCGCCGGCGGCCCCGGCCTTCCTCGTGCCCCGCAACGGCGCTGCTGTCGGCGCCCGGTTCTGAACCGCCCGGCCGGGCTGTCCCTGTGCGTCACATTTGAGACAGTCCGGCCGAAAGAAATGGTCCGGACTATTTCCGGGAGGGGTCTTTTCGCAGGCCCCGCAAGGCGGGGGTCGTATCACGAGGGGCACGAATGCGCCACCGGGGTACCGCAATTCACTCCTGCGGTTGATTGTTCAAAGAGAGCGCTGACATACTCCGGCTTCCGGCTTTGGCCGTCACCGCATCCGTCCCCCCACCAGCCCGCACCCACCAGTGTGTTCGGCATGACGCAGCAAAGAAGGTGCGCCTGTGCCCGAGTTTTCACCATGGCACGACAATTCGCTCACATACAGTCCGCCGAATAACGAACCCGCGCCGTCCCGGCGCATATCCGAAGATCCCGAATTTCACTCCCTGCGCCGCACCCAACGCCGGTTCGGCGTCCGTGCGACGCTCCTCTCGGTAGGTGGATTCCTCCTGTACGTCCTGCTGTCGCACGCGTTCCCGGGCCTGATGAACCAGCGCCTGCTCGGGAACCTCACGCTCGGCCTCGCCCTGGGGCTCGGACAGTTCGCCGTGATGGGCGTGACCGCTTGGTGCTACGTCAGGCACATGCGCACCCGGGTCGACCCGATAGCCCGCGGCCTGGAGTCGCGACTGCACCAGCACGAAGCCAACTCGCTCCGCTCCGCCGCGCCGAACGGCCAGGCCGGGCATGCCTTCCGCCCCGGCGGCTCCAGGGGGTACCGCACGTGGTGACCATGTCCGAAGGCATCGTCGACAGGTTCAGCCTGAACCTGACGTTCGTGCTGTTCCTGTCGGTGGTCGTGGTCACCCTGTTCATGGCGCTGCTGACGGCCCCTCAGCGCGACGAGATCAGCGAGTTCTACCTCGGCAACCGCACCATGTCGCCGCTGCGCAACGGCCTCGCCATGTGCGGCGACTACCTGTCGGCCGCGACCCTGCTGGGCAGCACCGGGCTGGTCGCCCTGACCGGGTACGACGGGCTGCTCTACCTCGGTGGCACGGTCGTCGCCTGGATGATGGTGCTGCTCCTCATCGCCGAACCCCTGCGCCGCGCGGGCAAGTACACGCTGGGCGACACCCTGGCCCTGCGCCTGACCCGGCTGCAACGGCCGGCCCGGCTCGCCCTGGCCGTGTGCACCCTCGCCATCACCACCCTGTACCTGGTGGCCCAACTGGTCGGCAGCATGGCCCTGTTGACCCAGTTCACCGGCGAACCGAGCGCCGCGACCCGCACCCTGTGCGTGATCGTGATCGGCACCGTCGTCATCGTGTACGCCGCGATCGGCGGCGCGCCCGGCGCCACGGTGATCCAGATCATCAAGGCCGTGATGCTGGTGGCGGGCGTGACGGTCACCGCGGTCATGGTGCTGCACCACTACGACTGGAACCCGGGCGCCCTGCTGTCCGCGGCCGCGAACCACAGCGGCACCGGCACGCAGTTCCTCGAACCGGGGCTGCGCTACGGCGTCAGCACCACGAGCAAGATCGACTTCTTCAGCCTGGAACTGGCGATCGTCCTGGGCCTGGCCGCGCTCCCCCACGTCCTGATGCGCCTGCTCGCCCCGCGCAAGGTCGACGTGCTGCGCTCCTCCCTCGTCTGGGCGGTGGGCCTGGTCGGCCTGGTCTGCCTCGCGGCCGGCATCCTCGGCCTCGGCGCCACGGCCGTCGTCGGCCGCGAGACCATCGCGGAGACGGACCACAAGGGCGACTCCGCCGTCCTGCTCCTCGCCAACGCCCTCGGCGGCGGCATCCTCACGGCCCTGCTGTCCTGCCTCGCGTTCGTCACCCTGCTCGCCGTCGCGGCCGGTCTCACCCTCGCCGCCGCCACGTCCCTCGCCCACGACCTGTACGGCGAGGTGATCCGCAAGGGCCGCGCGAGCGAGACCGAGGAGTTGATGGTGGCCCGGCTGTCCGCCGCCGTCATCGGCGTTCTCGCCATGATGCTCGCCCTCGTCTCCTGGGGCGCCAACACCGCGACGCTGGCCTTCCTCGCCTTCGCCATCGCGGCGTCCGCGATCCTGCCGACGATCGTGTACACCCTCTTCTGGCGGCGCTTCACGGGCGAGGGGGCGCTGCTCAGCCTCTGGGGCGGCCTGACCTGCTCGGTTCTGCTGGTGCTGTTCTCCCCCGTGGTCTCCTCCACCGCCGGCTCCTTCTACCCGGACGCCGACTTCGCCTGGTTCCCGCTGCAGAACCCCGGCATCGTCTCCATCCCGGCGGGCTTCTTCCTCGGCTGGCTCGGCACGGTGCTCAGTGAGCGGCAGGGACCCCAGGAGGATGCCGCCTACGAGGAGTTCGAGGTGCGGATGCTGGTGGGCGCCAAGGAATAGGACATGCTTTCGCCATGTCTACTCGTACGTTCCTGATCGGCGCCGCCCGCGAGCGCCCGTGCACCCTCGTCGTCTGCCGGGGCTGCTGCTGCGGCGATCCCCGCAAGCACCCCGGCACCGACCACGCCTGGCAGCTGGAGCGCCTGCGCGCCGCCGGGTCCGAGCACGGCTTCCAGGTCCGTACGACCGACTGCCTGGGGCCCTGCGACCAGGCCAACGTGATCGTCGTCCAGCCGTCGGCCACCGGGCGCCGGGCCGGCGGCCGGGCCACGTGGGTCGGCTTCGCGATGGACGACGACTGCACGGAGGAGATCGTGCGCTGGGCGGCCGCGGGCGGGCCGGGCATCGCGGCGCCGCCCGCGACGCTGGAGCTCCAGTTCATCCGGCCGCCGCGGGACGCACGGGTCCGGTCCCGCCGCTGACGCCCGGCCAGGACTCCGAGCCAATTGTTAATGGGATCCATTTTCATGTAGCGTCCTCGGTGTTCACCCACCGAGGAGGTCCGTCATGGCTGTCCCCAAGCGGAAGATGTCCCGCAGCAACACCCGCCACCGCCGCGCCCAGTGGAAGGCGAGCACGCCGCAACTGGTACCCGTCACCATCGAGGGCGTCAGCCACCTCGTGCCGCAGCACCTGGTGAAGGCGTACGAGCGCGGGCTGCTGCGCCCCGAGGGCTGACCGGAGATGACGTACGACCGCCGTCTGCCCGTCACCGTCCTGTCCGGCTTCCTCGGGGCCGGCAAGACGACCCTGCTCAACCATGTCCTCGGCAACCGCCAGGGCCTGCGTGTGGCGGTGATCGTCAACGACATGAGCGAGGTCAACATCGACGCCGCGCTGGTGCGCGGCGGTCAGGCCGCCCTGTCGCGGACCGAGGAGCGCCTGGTCGAGATGACCAACGGCTGCATCTGCTGCACCCTGCGCGACGACCTCCTCCAGGAGGTCGACCGGCTCGCCCGCGAGGACCGCTTCGACCATCTCCTCATCGAGTCGTCCGGCATCTCCGAACCCATGCCCGTCGCGGCCACCTTCGCCTTCGCCCGCGACGACGGCGCCACCCTCGGCGATCTCGCCCTCCTGGACACCATGGTCACGGTCGTCGACGCGGCCAACTTCCTCTCGGAGCTGGACAGCGGCGACGAGCTCGTCGAGCGCGGCCTCGACCAGTACGAGGACGACGAGCGCACCGTCAGCGATCTCCTCGTCGACCAGGTCGAGTTCGCCGACGTCATCGTGCTCAACAAGCTCGACCTGGTGGACGCCGTGACGGCCGACCGGCTGCGTGCCGCACTGGGCCGGCTCAACCCCGCCGCGCGGATCGTCGACGCCGTGCGGGGGCGGGTGGCGCTCCAGGAGGTGCTCGGCACCCGGCTGTTCGACCTGGAGCGCGCCCAGCAGGCGCCGGGCTGGGTGCGCGAGCTCAACGGCGACCACGTTCCGGAGACCGAGGAGTACGGCATCTCCTCCACGGTGTTCCGCGCCGAAACGCCCTTCCACCCCGGGCGGCTGTGGACCTTCGTCACGGACGATCTCGACAGCGGCGCGTACGGGAAGGTGCTGCGCTCCAAGGGGTTCTTCACCCTCGCCAGCCGGCCTCGGGTGACGGGGTTGTGGTCGCAGGCCGGTTCCGTCGCCCGCTTCGAGCCCAGCGCCGCACGGGACGGCGACGCGCCCTACGCCCAGGAGCTGGTCTTCATCGGCACACACCTGCGCGCGGACGCGCTGCGGGCAGCCCTGGCGAAGTGCCTGCTGACCGACGACGAGGGCGTCCCGGCCACCGACCCGTTCCCGGCCTGGGACACCTTCGGCATCGACGACGCCTGCGACCACGAGCACGCCGCCTCGCTCCCGGCGGGGATCTGAAGCCGCGCTACGACATCGCCCCGTGAGGAATCCTGCGGGCTCCCCGGTGTTGAACCCTGTATGAGCTCCGTGATCGCTTCGACCCGCTTCTCCGTCCTGGACCGCTCCCGCACCCGCGAGGGCCACTCGAACGCGGAGGCGCTGCGCGACACCGTAGGGCTGGCACGCGAGATCGAGGCGCTCGGCTACCACCGCCTGTGGGTCTCGGAGCACCACGGCGTACCCGGCGTCGCCGGTTCCGCCCCCACCGTGCTGGCCGCCGCCGTCGCCTCCGCGACCCGCACGATCCGGGTCGGCACCGGCGGCGTGATGCTGCCCAACCACCAGCCGCTGGTCGTGGCCGAGCAGTTCGGTGTGCTGGAGTCCCTCTTCCCCGGCCGCATCGACATGGGGATCGGACGGTCCGTCGGCTTCACGGACGGCGTGCGCAGGGCGCTCGGGCGGGACAAGGGGGACGCGCGGGACTTCGCGGCGCAGATCCAGGAGCTGCTCGGCTGGTTCGCCGGCACCTCGCCCACGGGCGTGCGCGCGCGGCCCGCCGAGGGCCTGACCGTGCCGCCGTTCGTGCTGGCCATGGGCGAGGGAGCGGACATCGCGGCGCGCGCGGGACTGCCGATGGTCATCGGTGACCTGAGGAACAGGGAGAAGATGCGGCGCGGCATCGACCACTATCGCGACAGCTTCCGTCCCTCGCCCTGGGCGAACGAGCCGTACGTCGTGATCTCCGGCACGGTCGCGGTGGCCGCGACCCCCGAGAAGGCCCGGCGGCTGCTCGTGCCCGAGGCCTGGTCGATGGCCTACTCGCGCACGCACGGCACGTTTCCGCCGCTGCCTCCGGCCGAGCGCGTCGAGGCGATCGCGATGACCGGCAAGGAGCGCGGCTTCTACGAGGGCGGCCTCGCCGGACACATCGCGGGCACTCAGGAGCAGGTCGCGCACGAGCTGGAGACGGTACTGAAGGAGACCGGGGCGCAGGAGGTGCTGGTCACGACCAGTACGTACGACCGTGCGGCCCTGGCGGACTCCTACCGGCGGCTCGCCCGGATCGTCAACGTCTGATCCGGGCGAGTCGCGGGACGACGGGTCAGTCCGTGTCGCGCGGGTCGAACGACTCGGTGTCGATCGTCAGCGGCTTCGGGAAGGCGGTCGCCACCGACTCCCAGCCGGTGAACTTGAAGTTGGTGCCCTCCCGCTCCCCGTCCGCCGGCCTGGCCTCACCGTCGTGGGTGACCAGCAGACCCTTCGGGAACGACCGGCCCAGCGGGACGTTGACCACGGCGGCCCCGTCGGAGTGCTGCACCGAGTCGGTGGCGGCGCTGTCGGTGACGGCGAAGGAGCCGAGGTAGGCGCCCTCGCCCCGGCGCTCGTACACGGCGAAGGTGTTGTCGCCCTGGCTGGAGGCGAGCAGGTATCCCCTGCCGTCGGCGGCGTGGTAGATCGCGGCGCCCTCGGCATCGGCGCTCAGGTGCTCCCCGCCGAAGCCGGGGTCGTGGGCGGTGTCGATGACGCATTCCTCTTCCTCGGCGTCATACGTCCACGGCGTGCCGTACTCGCGCACCCGGTCGATCAGCTTCGGCCGCTCGAACTCCTCGTCGTCGAGGTCGATCCGCCACAGCCCGACGTCCTCCTGGGCGGCGTACAGGACGTGTTCCTCCTGGTCGACGACCATGCCCTCGACCTGCGCGTGATCGCCGGGGTCGGCGCACGGCGTCCAGCTCTGCCCGTTCGGCAGCGTGAAGGAGCCGGGCAGGTCGAGGGTGTCCTCGGTCCGGTAGCCGACGCGCCCATTCCGGTCCTGAAGCCTCAGGAGCCGTACCCGGGTCTCCGAGCGGCGCGAGACCACCGCGTACGCGTGGTCGTCGTCGCTGAAGGCGGCCAGCCCGTAGGCGGTGCGCTGGTCGTCCACCTCGGCCTCGCTCGCGGCGAAGACCGGCGCGGCGTCGGCCGCCGTCACGTCCTTCAGCGGGGGCCTGCCCGCCGCCACGGCGGCCGGGTCGATGGCGTAGGCCCGGACCCGGTCCCGGCCGCGGTCGCTGACCAGGGCCAGATCGGTCTTCCGGCCGCCCAGTGCGAAGCCGTAGACGACGTCCACGTTGTTGAAGCGGCCGGGCGCGGCGTCCTCGCCCGGCGCCGCGGGGGCGGCGATGTGCTGGAGCCGGGTGCCGTCGAGGCCGTAGACGTCGAGGCCGGCCTCCTTGAGGGTGCCGATGACGAGGCTGCGGCCCGGGTGGTGGGGGTCCACCCAGACGGCCGGGTCGTCGGCGTCGGCGTTGCCGCCCGCCTCGTCGTCGTGGACGGCGGGGGTCTCCACGCGGGCGGAGACGGAGACCGGCTGCGGGGCGGACGCGCCCGTGACCATCAGCAGCGCGGCGGTGAGAGTGCTCAGAGCTGAGGCGCTCACGATACTCCTCGGTAGGAAGAGAGACTGGCGAGACGCTATGGGCGGCCGGTGTGGGTGAGCCGACAGCCTCGTGAACAACGGGTGGCTCGTACGGTCCCGGGGTCCCCTTCGCTTAGAATCGCGGGGTTTGCCCACACCCACCGACCCGCCCGTCTCGGAGCCTCTACCCCATGCACTCGCCGCACGATCCGTACGTCCGTGTCCGTGGCGCCCGTGAGCACAACCTCAAGGGCGTGGACGTCGACATTCCGCGGGACGTGTTGACCGTGTTCACAGGCGTGTCCGGTTCCGGGAAGTCGTCGCTCGCCTTCGGCACGATCTACGCGGAGGCCCAGCGCCGCTACTTCGAGTCGGTCGCGCCCTACGCGCGCAGGCTGATCCACCAGGTCGGCGCGCCGAAGGTCGGCGAGATCAGCGGACTTCCGCCCGCCGTGTCGCTCCAGCAGCGCCGCTCGGCGCCGACGTCCCGTTCCTCCGTCGGCACGGTCACCAACCTCTCCAACTCCCTGCGGATGCTGTTCTCCCGCGCGGGCGACTACCCGCCGGGCGCCGAGCGGCTCGACTCGGACGCCTTCTCGCCGAACACGGCGGCCGGGGCGTGCCCCCAGTGCCACGGGCTGGGCCAGGTGCACCGTACGAGCGAGGAGTTGCTGGTCCCCGACCCGGCGCTGTCGATCCGGGAGGGCGCGATCGCCGCGTGGCCGGGCGCCTGGCAGGGCAAGAACCTGCGCGACATCCTCGACGCGCTCGGCCACGACGTCGACCGGCCCTGGCGCGAGCTGCCCGCCGAGCAGCGGCGGTGGATCCTGTTCACCGACGAGCAGCCGGTCGTCACCGTGCACCCGGTGCGCGACGCGGACCGCATCCAACGGCCGTACCAGGGCACGTACATGAGCGCCCACCGGTACGTCATGCTGCATCATTGGCGCCTCCGGCGCGGGCCTTCTCCGACTCCAAGAGCGCGACGCTGAGGGCCAGGGCGGGGCGGTTCCTCGCCGCCGCGCCCTGCCCGGCGTGCGGCGGCAGCAGGCTGCGCCCCGAGCCGCTGGCGGTGACCTTCGCCGGCCGGACGATCGCCGAGCTGGCCGCGCTGCCGCTGACGGAACTGGCGGGCACGCTGGACGGGGAAGCCTCGTCGGAGTCGGCCCGTGTCCTCACCGAGGACCTCAGGTCCCGGATCGGGCCCGTCGTCGAGCTCGGCCTCGGCTACCTCAGCCTCGACCGCGCCACGCCCACGCTCTCCGCGGGCGAGCTGCAGCGTCTGCGGCTCGCGACGCAGCTGCGGTCCGGGCTCTTCGGTGTCGTGTACGTCCTCGACGAACCGTCCGCGGGACTGCACCCGGCGGACACGGAGGCGCTGCTGAGGGTGCTGGCGCGGCTGAAGGCGGCCGGGAACACGGTGTTCGTGGTCGAGCATCACCTCGACGTCATGCGGGGCGCCGACTGGCTGGTCGACGTGGGGCCGGACGCGGGCGAGCACGGCGGGCAGGTGCTGCACAGCGGGCCGGTGGCGGAGCTGGCGACGGTCGCGGAGTCGGCCACGGCACGGTTCCTCTTCGACGACTCCCCCGCCGCCGTACGCCAAGTACGGTCGCCGCACGGCCAGTTGAAGGTCGGTCCGGTCACCCGGCACAACCTGCGCGGGGTGACCGCCGAGTTCCCGCTCGGTGCGTTCACGGCCGTCACCGGGGTCTCGGGTTCGGGCAAGTCCACGCTGATCGGTGCGATCTCCGAGGAGCTGACGGGCGTGGGGCGCCTGGTCTCGGTCGACCAGAAGCCGATCGGGCGCACCCCGCGCTCGAACCTCGCCACCTACACCGGCCTCTTCGACGTCGTACGCAAGGTGTTCGCGGCCACCGAAGAGGCGCGGGCCCGTGGGTACGGTGTCGGGCGCTTCTCCTTCAACGTCACGGGCGGGCGCTGCGAGACCTGTCAGGGCGAGGGGTTCGTCAGCGTGGAGCTGCTGTTCCTGCCGAGCACGTACGCCCCGTGCCCGGACTGCGGCGGGGCGCGCTACAACCCCGAGACGCTCCAGGTGGCGTACCGGGGACGGAACATCGCGCAGGTGCTGGACCTCACGGTCGAGGCGGCCGCGGACTTCTTCGCGGACACCCCGGCCGTCGCCCGCAGCCTCGGCACCCTGCTCGACGTCGGCCTCGGCTATCTGCGGCTCGGCCAGCCCGCCACCGAGCTGTCCGGCGGCGAGGCCCAGCGCATCAAGCTGGCGAGCGAGCTCCAGCGCGCTCGCCGCGGCCACACCCTCTACCTCCTCGACGAGCCGACGACCGGCCTCCACCCGGCCGACGTCGAGGTGCTGATGCGCCAGCTGCACGGGCTCGTCGACGCCGGGCACACCGTCGTCGTGGTCGAACACGACATGTCCGTCGTCGCGGGCGCCGACTGGGTGATCGACCTGGGGCCGGGCGGCGGTGACGCGGGCGGACGGATCGTGGCGGCGGGCCGCCCGGCGGAGGTGGCGGGTGCGCGGGGGAGCGCCACGGCGCCGTATCTGGCGCGCGTGATGCCCTGAAAAGCCCTTGGGGACCCGGCACTCGGGCCTCGTAGAATCGCCGTGTGCGCTGATCCTCCGCGCGACGGCGGGTGCCGTCGCGGACCGTGTGGGCGCCCGGGACATGCCGTGGCCGCCCCGGCAGGCATACCCGTCGCCGTCCCACCGGAGATCACGCATGACCACGCAGCAGTCCCTCACCTACGACGCGTTCGTCGCGTTCGCCACGGCCGACCCCGCCGTGGTCGGTCTCGTCCTCAAGGGCTCGCGGGCCCACGACGGCATGGCCACCGAGCACTCCGACCACGATCTGTACGTCGTCCTCGCGGACGGCGCGGCGTCGGGCCTTCGTCGCCTCACCGGCCACCGCACGGCCCGGCTGGACCTGGTGATCGTCTCTCTCGCCGAGTTCCGGGCCGCCGGAATGCCGGGGCACGAGCGGTACGCCCTCGCCCGCGCACGGGTCGTGCTCGACCGGCTGGACGGGGGGATCGCACAGATCCTCGCCGCCAAGGCGCGGCTCGGCGCCGACGAGGCGTTCCGGGCCGCCGGCGGATGGCTCGACGCGTACGCCAACTCCGTCTACCGCTCGGTCAAGAACGACCGTGACGGCGAGCCGCTCGCCGCCCGGCTCGACGCGACCGACGGTCTGGGGCACCTCCTGGAGCTGCTCTTCGCCCTGGACCGGCGCCCTCGCCCGTACAACAAGTACCTACGCTGGGAGCTCGCCCGCCATCCGCTGCCGGGCTGGGACGGCCCCGCCCTGCTGCGGGACGTGGACCGTGTCTCGGCGAGCGGCGATGTGGCGGTCCAGCGGCGGCTGTTCGCCCGTGTGGAGGCCGCGGCCCGCCGGGCGGGGCACGGGGCGGTGCTGGATGCCTGGGGCGAGGATCTCCGGCTGATGCGGCCCCGGTAGCGCGGAGCGTTCGGCGGCGCGGGCCAGGGCGCGGCGGTCGGTGTGCGGGCCCGGCGCGATGGCCTCCCGCACCTCGACGTCGGCGACCAGCTCGCGTGCCCTGACCACCCGCCACACCGACGTCAGCAGCGCGTCCTCGCCGACGAATGCGGCCGTCGTGCTGGGCGCGCCCCGCGCGGTCCGGTACCGCAGCCGGACCGGCTGGACGGGGACGTCCGCGTCGAGGGCTGCCTGGAAGGCGGCCCGGCGGAAGTGGCCCTGGGCGCGGCCGCACCAGGTGCTGCCCTCGGGGAAGAGGGCGACCGCCTGGCCGGCCCGCAGTGCCTCGGCGATCCGGGCCACGGTGCCGGGCAGGGCACGGATCCTGTCGCGGTCGATGAAGAGGGTGCCGCCGCGGGCGGTCAGCCACCCCGCCACGGGCCAGTCCCGGATCTCCGACTTGGCGAGCATCCGGGCCGGGCGGACGGCGGCGAGCAGCGGGATGTCCAGCCAGGAGACGTGATTGGCGACGAGGAGCAGCCCGCCTTCGGGCGCGGCGCCGCCGTCGATCCGTGCCCGGACCCCCGCGGCCCGCACGACCCAGCCGCACCAGCGCCGGATCAGGACCGCGGGTATCCGGGTGCTCAGCGGGCAGGCCAGGAAGCCGACGAGCAGCAGGAGCAGGACGGCCGTGAGCCGCAGGGCGGCCAGGGGTACGGCTCTGCCGGGTCCCCGCGCGTCCACGCACGCCCGCGGGGTGCAGGGCGCGTGGGGCCGCCAGAGGTTCGCCGCCTCGACGGGGTGGGCCCACGCGATCGGTGTGCCGGTCGTGCCGGCCTGGGGAGCGGTAGCCGTGGGGACGTGCACGGCACCGAGGGAGTGGGTGCTCATGGCCGCCCGTCCGTCACGCCGGGGCGAGGGAGAGGAAGTGCCGCAGATAGCGCGAGTTGACCCGGCGCATCGACAGCAGCACGTACAGGTCGGCGACGCCGAACTCCGGGTCGTGCGCGGGCTCGCCGCAGACGAGGGCGCCGAGGCGGAGGTAGCCGCGCAGCAGGGCCGGGAGTTCGGTGCGGGTGGCGGGGGCGGCGGTGGCCGGCTGCCAGGGGCGCAGGGGTCGTACCCGGTACTCCTCCGGGGCCAGGTGCTTGGCCTGCACCCGGTCCCAGGTCGCGGCCGCGAGCGTGCCGCCGTCGGCCAGCGGGATCGAGCAGCAGCCGGCCAGCCACTCGTGGCCGCGGTCGACCATGTAGCGGGCGATGCCGGCCCAGATGAGGCTGATGACGGCGCCGTCGCGGTGGTCGGGGTGGACGCAGGAGCGGCCGACCTCGACCAGGTCCGGGCGCAGGGCGTCGATCCGGGTGAGGTCGAACTCGCCCTCGGAGTACAGCCGGCCCGCGACGGCGGCGCGCTCCGGCGGCAGCAGCCGGTAGGTGCCGACGACCTGCCCGGACACCTCCTCGCGGACGAGCAGATGGTCGCAGTACGCGTCGAAGGCGTCGATGTCGTGACCCGGCTGCGGGGTGGTCAGCAGGGCCCCCATCTCACCGGCGAAGACGTCGTGCCGCAGCCGCTGGGCGGCGCGCACGTCCTCCTCGTCGCGGGCGAGGCCGACGGTGTAGCGGGTGGGGGCCGTGGGCTGCGGGGGACGGTCGACGGTCAGTACGCCGGTCATGGCTTACTCCTGGTCACGGGCCGGGGACGGCGAGCGGAGGGCGGTGGCGAGCGGTGCCGGTCCTGTTCTTCCGATGCCGGTTGGCGTACGCGTGACCTGTGCCAGGAGAGCGGATGTGCGGATGTTGAACTTGCCGCGTGCGCCGAACGCGAGACGGGGCCGGGGAGCACCTCCCGACCCCGCCCGTCCGCACATCACGGCGAACGTCTGTTGCCACGCCCTCAGGGGCGCGCCGGCGCTACCGCTTCACCTTCCGCGCGGCCCGCAGCCACTCCTTGTTCATGCCGGTGATGGACATGAGCGGGATGCCCTTGGGGCAGGCGGTCGCGCACTCCCCGGCGAGGGTGCAGCCTCCGAAGCCCTCCTCGTCCATCTGCGCCACCATGTCGAGGACCCGTGTCTCCCGCTCGGGCGCGCCCTGCGGCAGCACGTTCAGATGGTTGATCTTGGCGGAGGTGAACAGCATCGCCGCCCCGTTGGGACACGCCGCCACACACGCCCCGCACCCGATGCACTCGGCGTGTTCGAAGGCGAGGTCGGCGTCCGGCTTCGGCACCGGCGCGGCGTGGGCCTCGGGAGCCGCACCCGTCGGCGCGGTGATGTACCCACCGGCCTGGATGATCCGGTCGAACGCCGTCCGGTCGACGACCAGGTCCTTGATCACCGGGAACGCCGACGCACGCCAGGGCTCGATGTCGATCGTGTCGCCGTCCTCGAAGGACCGCATGTGCAGCTGACAGGTGGTGGTGCGTTCCGGCCCGTGCGCATCGCCGTTGATCACGAGCGAGCAGGCGCCGCAGATGCCCTCACGGCAGTCGTGGTCGAACGCGACCGGGTCCTCACCGCGGAGGATGAGCTCCTCGTTGAGGGTGTCGAGCATCTCCAGGAAGGACATGTCGGTGGAGATGCCGTCCACCTCGTACGTGGACATGGCGCCTTCGGCGTCGGCGTTCTTCTGCCGCCAGACGCGCAGGGTGAGCTTCATGCGTAGCTCCGCTGGGTGGGGTGGACGTACTCGAAGACCAGGTCTTCCCTGTGCAGGACGGGAGCGGCGCCGGTCTCGGTGAACTCCCAGGCCGCCGCGTAGCCGAACTCGTCGTCCTTGCGGGCGGCCTCTCCGTCCGGTGTCTGCGACTCCTCGCGGAAGTGGCCGCCGCAGGACTCGTCGCGGTGCAGTGCGTCGAGGCACATGAGCTCGGCGAGTTCCAGGTAGTCGACGACGCGGTTGGCCTTCTCCAGTGACTGGTTGAACTCCTCGCCGACACCGGGGACCTTGATGCGCCGCCAGAACTCCTCGCGGATCTGCGGGATGCGGCTCAGCGCCTTGCGCAGTCCGGAGTCCGTGCGGGCCATCCCGCAGAACTCCCACATCAGTTCGCCGAGTTCGCGGTGGAAGGAGTCCGGCGTACGGTCGCCGTCCACGGCCAGCAGGAGGTTGACGCGGTCCTGGGTCTCGGCCAGCACCTCCTGGACGACCGGGTGTTCGCCGGTGACCTTCTCGTGGTGCGGGTTGCGGGCGAGGTAGTCGTTGATGGTGGCCGGCAGTACGAAGTAGCCGTCGGCCAGGCCCTGCATCAGGGCGGAGGCGCCGAGGCGGTTCGCGCCGTGGTCGGAGAAGTTGGCCTCGCCGATCGCGAACAGGCCGGGGATGGTGGTCTGGAGGTCGTAGTCGACCCACAGGCCGCCCATCGTGTAGTGCACGGCCGGGTAGATCCGCATCGGCACCTCGTACGGATCCTCGTCGGTGATCCGCTGGTACATGTCGAAGAGGTTGCCGTACCTGGCCTCGACGGCCCCCCGGCCCATCCGCTTGATGGCGTCCGCGAAGTCGAGGTAGACGCCCTGTCCGCCCGGGCCCACTCCCCTGCCCTCGTCGCAGACGTTCTTCGCGGCGCGGGAGGCGATGTCGCGCGGCACGAGGTTGCCGAAGGACGGGTAGACGCGCTCCAGGTAGTAGTCGCGCTCGTCCTCGGGGATCCTGTTCGCGGGACGGTCGTCGCCCTTCGCCTTCGGCACCCAGATCCGGCCGTCGTTGCGCAGCGACTCGCTCATCAGCGTCAGCTTGGACTGGTGGTCGCCGGTGCGCGGGATGCAGGTGGGGTGGATCTGGGTGAAGCAGGGGTTGGCGAAGTGGGCGCCGCGCCGGTGGGCCCGCCAGATCGCGGTGGCGTTGGAGTTCATGGCGTTCGTCGACAGGTAGAAGACGTTGCCGTAGCCGCCGCTGGCGAGTACGACGGCGTCCGCGAAGTACGTGTCGATGCGGCCGGTGATGAGATCGCGCGCCACGATGCCGCGCGCCTTCCCGTCGACGACGATCAGGTCGAGCATCTCGGTACGGGGGTGCATCTCGATGTTCCCCGCGGCGATCTGCCTGCTGAGGGCCTGGTAGGCGCCGAGCAGCAGCTGCTGTCCCGTCTGGCCGCGGGCGTAGAAGGTCCGGGAGACCTGTACGCCGCCGAAGGACCGGGTGTCGAGCAGACCGCCGTACTCGCGGGCGAACGGCACGCCCTGCGCGACACACTGGTCGATGATCTCGACCGAGATCTGCGCGAGGCGGTGCACGTTGGACTCCCGGGCCCGGAAGTCGCCGCCCTTGACGGTGTCGTAGAACAGCCGGTGGACGGAGTCGCCGTCGTTGCGGTAGTTCTTGGCCGCGTTGATGCCGCCCTGCGCGGCGATGGAGTGGGCGCGGCGCGGGGAGTCCTGGTAGCAGAACTGAACGACGTGGTAGCCCTGTTCGGCGAGGGTGGCGCCCGCGGAGCCGCCGGCCAGCCCGGTCCCGACCACGATCACCGTGTGTTTGCGCCGGTTGGCGGGGTTGACCAGCTTGGCCTCGAAGCGGCGCTTGTCCCAGCGCTCGTTGACGGGGCCGGAGGGGGCTTTGCCGTCGACGACGGGTTCGCCGGTCGTGTAGTCGGTGTACGCGTTCATGGTCAGCTCACCACTCCGGTCATGACACCCACGGGTACGGCGATGAAGCCGGCCGTGAGCAGCAGCGCGAGGACGTTGGCCGTGGCCTTCAGGGTGCGGTCGCGGGTGCGGCTGCCGGCGCCGAGGGTCTGGGCGGCGCTCCAGAAGCCGTGCCGGACGTGCAGGCCGAGCGCGAGCATCGCGACGATGTAGACGACGTTGCCGTACCAGGTGGAGAAGGTGTCCACGACGTTCTGGTACGGGTGGCCCTCCTGGAAGCCGCCGGAGTGCACGGTGCCGGTCGTCAGGTCCAGGATGTGCCAGACGATGAACAGGCCGAGGATGATGCCGCCCCAGCGCATGGTGCGCGTGGCATAGCTCGCCCGCGGCTTCCTGTGCACGTACTTGCTGGGGCGCGCCCTGATGTCGCGGCGGCTGAGCTGGTACGCCGAGGTGGCGTGCGCGACGACGGCGACGACCAGCACGACCCGGACGAGCCAGAGCGTCCACTCGTAGTGCATGAACGGCTCGCCGACGATGCGCAGCCAGTGCGCGTAGTGGTTGAACTCGCCCGCCCCGAAGAAGATCTTCAGGTTGCCGATCATGTGGGTGACCAGGTACAGCAGCATGATCAGCCCGCTGACCGCCATCACGGTCTTCTTGCCGACGGTGGAGTCCCACACCGTGCGTGCCATGGACGGCCGTCGATCCGTCCGCGTTGCCAGAGCCATGGAACAGGACGCTATGGCCGGACACCCTCATCGGTCCAAGACATGGTCCGGCTCGTTTCGATAGGCATACTCTATGGTCGCCGTATGCTGGGAGGATGCAGTTCCAGCAGCTCCAGTACTTCGTGGCGGTCGCCGAGACCCGGCACTTCACCCGGGCCGCCGACCTGGTGCATGTCGCGCAGCCCTCGCTGTCACAGCAGATCAAGGCGCTGGAGCGGGAGTTGGGCGCGGACCTCTTCCTGCGGGCGCGCGGCAACATCACGCTGACGGACGCCGGCGAGGCCCTGCTGCCCCTGGCCCGGCGCATCCTGGCCGACGCGGACACCGCACGGCACGAGGTGCAGGAACTGGTGCAGCTGCGCCAGGGCCGCGTCCGGCTGGGCGCCACCCCGAGCGTGTGCACGGGCCTGCTCCCGGACGTGCTGCGCGCCTTCCACGACCGCTACCCCGGCATCCAGCTGCTGATCGAGGAGGGCGGCTCGCACGACCTGGTGCGGGAGCTCGCCCGCGGCGCCCTCGACCTGGCCCTGGTCGTCCTGCCCCTGCCGACCCCCTCCCCCGCGCTGACCACGGTGGAGCTGCTCCGCGAGGACCTGGTGGTCGTCTCCTCGCCGGAGGCGCCCCATCCGGGCGGGAACCGGCGCACCGTGCGGATCGCCGACCTGGAGGGCGAACGCCTGGTGATGTTCCGGCACGGCTACGACCTGCGTGAACTGACCGTGGCCGCCTGCCGCGCCGAGGGCTTCGAACCGGACTTCGCGGTCGAGGGCGGCGAGATGGACGCGGTGCTGGGGTTCGTGCGGGCCGGGCTGGGGGTGGCCGTCGTCCCGCGCATGGTCGCGGCACGGTCGGGCCGGGGTCTACGGGTCACCCCGCTGGCCCGGCCCGGCCTGCACCGCACGATCGCGCTCGCCCACCGCAGCGACGTGGCTCCGCCCCGGGCCGCGCGGGAGCTTCAGCGGATGCTGTTGGAACGGTGAGCGGCGCTTGAGGGCCGCCCGCGCGGACCCGGCAGGTCAGCCGAAGGTGATCACGCTGCGGCCGTGCGCGGATCCGTCGGCCATCGCGTCGAGGACCGCCGGAGCCTGGTCGAGGGCGATCGGTGTGACCTCGGGCAGGATTTTGTGAGCCGCCGAGAAGGCGAGGGTGTCGCGCAGATCGTGCGGGGAGCCGGACGGGGACGCGGCCACGTGCAGGCGGTTGAGGATCATGGGCTGGGTGGGCAGCGTGAGCGGTTGTGGACCGTAGCCGAGGAGGAGGAGTGTGCCGTCGGGGGCGAGGCCGCCGACGGTGGCGGTGGCGGCCGCCGTGGACGGGGCGGCGTTGAGCACCAGGTTCGCGCCCCCGTCCCAGGCCCTGAGCGCGTCGGCCGGGTCGGACTCGTCGGTGGCCACGTGCAGTTCGGCGCCCAGGCTCTTCGCCTGCTCCTCGCCGCGCCGGGAACGGCCCACGACCGCCACCCGGGCGCCCATGGCGACCGCGTAGCGCACGGCCAGGGCACCCACTCCGCCCAGTCCGACGACGGCGACCCTGGCTCCGGCCCTGGCGCCGCCCTGCCGCAGACCGTTGAAGGCGGTCAGGCCCGCGCACATCAGCGGGGCCGCGGCCACGGGGTCGAGGCCGTCCGGCAGCGGGGTGACGAAGTCGGCCTTGAGCAGGGCGTACTCGGCGTAGCCACCGTCGGTGACGACGCCGGTGACGCGCTTGCGGGGACACAGGATCTGGTCTCCGCGCACGCAGTGGTCGCAGTGCCCGCAGGAGTCGTACAGGAACTGGGCTCCCACCACGGTCCCGACCTCGGGCCAGGCCACGCCCTCGCCGACCGCGGTCACCACCCCGGTGATCTCATGGCCGGGGACGACGGGATACCGGGCGAAGGGGTAGTGACCGCGCAGGAGGTTCAGGTCGGAGAAGCAGACGCCGCAGGCGGTGACCTTGACCAGGACCTCGCCGGCGGCCGGCTGGGGGACGTCGAGCTCGTCGAGGGCGAGCGGAAGGTTCGCGCCGGTGGCGACGGCAGCACGCATCGCGGGCTCCTGGGGGTTGAGGAGAGGCCCTCCGGGTTGTCCGGTTGCCCGGTGTCCTTCGGGTCTTCGGGTCCTCAGTGTCCCCGCCCCATGCCTCTTTCCGCGCGATCGCCGCGGCCGGTCCCGCCCTTGCGCCGACCCACTCGGCGAGAGCAGCCGTACGGGACAGGACGCGCCCCGCCCCGCCCCGTACGGCCACCGGGCTTCAGCCCGCGGCGTCCACCAGCGCCAGTTCGTGCAGTCGGTCCGGCGGGCCCGGACGGGCGTAGTACCAGCCCTGGGCCGTGTCGCAGCCCAGGATCCGCAGCTGCTCGGCCTGGGCTCCGGTCTCCACGCCCTCCACCGTGACCGTGAGGTCCAGACCGTGGGCGAGGGAGACGATCCCCTCGACGATCTTGAGGTCGACGGGGTCGGCCGGGAACCGCTGCATGCTCTGGGTGAAGGAGCGGTCCAGCTTGAGGATGCTCACCGGCAGCCGACGCAGGTTGGCGAGGTTGGAGTAGCCGGTGCCGAAGTCGTCCAGGGCGATGTCGACGCCCATCTCGGCCAGGCGCCGCAGGGGCTTGAGCAGATCGTCGTCGGCGCCGATGAGGGCCGACTCGGTGACCTCCAGGCAGAGGGCGTCGGGTGCCACGCCCGCGCGCTCCAGGATGTCCACCGTGTCCTGGACCAGCCCGGGGTGGGTGAGCTGACAGGGCGAGAGGTTGACGTTGATGCGGAGCGGGCCGGTGTCGTCCAGGCGTTCGCGCCACTCGCGCGCCTGACGCACCGACTGCTCCAGGACCCAGCGGCCGAGCGGAACGATGAGTCCCGTGTGCTCGGCGAGCGGGATGAACCGGTCCGGGCCGAGGATGCCGTGCTGCGGATGCAGCCAGCGCACCAGCGCCTCCGCGCCGCGCACACTGCCGTCGCCGAGGTGGACCAGCGGCTGGTACTCGATGAAGAACTCGCCCCGCTCCAGGGCCATCGGCAGCGCCGTGGTCAGTCCGTGCCGGGTGATGGCGCGGGCGTCGGCCTCCTCGTCGGCGAGCTCGAAGCGGTTGCCGCCCGCCGACTTGGCCCGGTACATGGTGATGTCGGCGCTGCGCAGCACCTCCGCCGGGCTGCGTTCCCCGGACGGCCCCTCGACGATGCCGATGCTGCCGCGCACGGTCAGCTCCCGGCCGTCGACGCTGATCGGGGCGATGAGCGCGTTCATGATGCGGGCGGCGAGTTCGTCGACCTCGTGCTCGGTGTCGGGGCCGGTGGTCAGCGCCACGAACTCGTCGCCGCCGAGCCGCGCGACCATCTCGCCGGGCGCGGTGGCGCAGGACTGGAGCCGGTCGGCGACCTCCACGAGCAGCCGGTCGCCGGCCGCGTGGCCGAGGCTGTCGTTGACGGTCTTGAAGCCGTCCAGGTCGAGGTAGCACAGGCCGAAGCGCTGGCCTTCCCCGGCGCCCAGCGCCTTCTCCAGGCGCTCGAAGAAGAAGGTGCGGTTGGGCAGACCGGTGAGCGCGTCGTGCGTGGCCTCGTAGCGCAGCCGCAGATTGAGCAGGCGGCGCTCGGTGGTGTCCTCCATGAGGGCCAGCTGGTACTGCGGTTCGCCGTCGGCATCACGCAGCAGGGAGACCGTGAGGTTGGTCCACAGGACCGTTCCGTCAGGGCGGGAGAACGCCTTCTCGACGTGGTAGTGCTCGCGCTCGCCGCGTACCAGTTCGTCGTAGAGCTTCCAGGTCTGCGGCGCGTCCTCGGGGTGGGTCCACTGCATGACGTTGCGGCCGTGCATGGTCTGCTCGGAGACACCGAACATCCTCAGCAGCGCGCCGTTGACCTGGAGGACGTTGCCCTCCAGGTCGGCGATGCCGATTCCTATGGCCGCGCCCTCGAAGACCGCGCGGAAGCGGGCCTCGGTGGCGTGCAGGGCCTGGGCGACCACGCCCTGCGCCTTGAGGGCGGCCGCGGAGATCGCCTCCTGCTCGGCCAGCGTGCGCTCGCGCAACGCCTGGGCGAACCCGGCGGCCATGGCGTGCTGAAGCCGCGCCGAGCGGGCCCGCAGGTCCTCCTGGTCGCCGTCGGCGCCGCAGTAGAGCACGAGGTAGGCGTCGACGCAGTCCAGCGAGCGGCTGAGCGCCTCGGGGTCGGTGCAGTGCGCGCCGACGAGGGCGGCGCCGACCGCCTTGCCCTCGTCCGCGTCGAAGGTCCTGGACCTGAGCGCCTCGCTCAACCGCCTGGCCAGCGGGAGCAGCTGCTCCTCGAACTCCGGCCGGGTCGACGACGTCGAGGTCACCGGGAAGACCGCCCGGCTCCAGATCGTCGCGAACCGGCGCAGTCTGTCCTCCGGCCCGTCCGGCCCCGCGCTCACGCCGTACGCCCCACGCCGGCGAACCCGGAGAAGGCCCACGGATCCTCGTCGTCCGGTGCGGTGTCCGGTCGCCAGAGCGGCATCGGCACCAGTCCGGGTTCCACCATGTCGTACCCCTCGAAGAACCGCGCGATGGTGTCGCGCGAGCGCATGATCAGCGGGTTGCGAATGTCCTTGTACACGTCGACCGTGCCCTTGGCCCGCTCCTCGGACAGCGGGATTCCCTCGTACGAGGCATGCGTGAGCACCAGCAGGCTGCCGGGCGCGAGCGCGTCGCGCAGTTGTGCCACCACGTCGTACGGGTCGTCCTCGTCCTCCACGAAGTGCAGTATGGCAACGAGCAGCAGCGCCACCGGCCGGTTCAGGTCGATGAGGCGCTCGACCTCGGAACTGGCGAGGATCTCCCGGGGCTTGCGCAGGTCCCCGGCGACGATGTCCGCGCCCTCGTTGCCCTCCAGGACCGCCTGGCTGTGCGCGACGGCGACCGGGTCGTGGTCGACGTACACCACGCGTGCGTCGGGACTGGCCGTCTGGGCGACCTCGTGGACGTTGCCGAAGGTCGGGATCCCGGAGCCGATGTCCAGGAACTGGGTGATGCCCTCGTCGACCGCGTAGCGCACCGCGCGGCGCATGAACGCCCGGTTCGCCTGCATGATCTTGGGCAGTCCCGGCATGAACTCCATGGCCTTGCGGCCGGCTTCCCGGTCGACCTCGAAGTTGTGCGAACCGCCCAGGTAGTAGTCGTAGATCCGCGAGACGCTGGGCACCGAGATGTCGATGCTCCGAGGGGCCCAGGCGGGACGCTCCATCTGTCTCTCCATGGCGTAGGCGATCCGGTGTTCGAGCTGAGGCTACTGATCGCCCGCCAAAGGAGCGAGCAGAAACGGAAATTGACCATCCGTTCCCGGTCACTGCCTGTGGCACGTGCCGGATGGACGCCCCACGCACTCTTCACGAAAGCATCCGAAGCATTCCACAGAGTTCCGAACCATGGTGAAACAGGCTGATGAACCGGGGTGCATCACGGCAAACCGGTCCGCCCCCCCGCGCGTTGAGCCGCGGGGGGGGGCGGACCGGTGGATCGGCGCGCCGTCCGTTCGTCCGGCACTCTCGCTGTGTCTCCCCCTCCCTTCCCTGGTCCGTGCTCGACTGGGTGAGGCGATCAACCCTGGGGAGGTGTGATCCTCTACTGCTCCGGCGCGCCGACCGGCTTGCCGTCGGGACGGATGGCGAACCAGGTTCCGCCGACGCCCTGACCGTTGGTGTCGCCGGGCTTCTTGTCACCGGCGAAGGTGTAGATCGGCACACAGTCGATGGTCTGCTGCTTCAGCCCGTCGGGCCGGTCGAAGACCACGTAACCCTGACCCCGGGGACCGGACCCCTTCAGGTCGATGCCCTTGGTGTCCTTGGCGTCGACCGGCTCGATGACCGGCCACTTCTCCAGGCACTCGCCGGTGCACGCCGTCTTCATCGGCCAGGGCGAGTCCTTCATGAAGCGGTAGACCGTGTGGCCGTTCTTGTCGATGACGATCTCGCCCAGCTTGGCGTCCTTGCGCGTGGACAGACCGGGCAGGTCGCCCGCCTCGGCCTCGGCCCCGCCCTGTGCCTTCTTGCCGTCGGGGGCGAGCGCGTACCAAGTGCCGCCCACGCCCTGGCCCTTGACGTCACCGGCGTTGACGTCCTTGGCGAAGCGGTACGCCGGCCAGCCGTCGACCGTCAGCTGCTTGGTGCCGTCGGACCGGGTGACCGAGCCGAGCAGCGCCTTGTCGATACCGGCACCGGCCGTGGCATCGTCCGCGGGGACCGGCGGCCACTTCGCGGCACAGTCGCCGTCGCAGTTCGACTTGGGCGGATCCACGGTGTCCTTGTCGAAGCGGTAGAGCGTCACACCGGCGCTGTCGGTCAGCACCTTGCCGAGTTCCTCGTTGGTGGAAACGGACAGCTCACCAGCGGAGTTCGCCTGCGTGGCGGCGCTCTCCTGGCCCTCCGCGCCGGCGTCGTAACCGGATCCGTTCCCCAGACCGGTACCAGCGGTTCCGTAGTCACCGGCCGCGGCCGTGGCACCGACGTTCTGACTGCTCGCCGGCGGGGCCGCTTCCTCCCCACATGCCGTCGTCAGCGCCAGTACCGCTACGGCGCTCACCACGAGCGAGGCGCTCCGCCACGAGGTCTTCATCGTCAACTCCCCAATATCACAAGGATGTTGCAGCGCCCTGCTGCGCCGCCGCACGACAGGAGGTACGCACGGGAGCCACGCTCGTGTTCAACCGGCGCACAAATTTCTTTCCGGAACCTGTGGCGCCGCCCGCGTCACACCTGTGAATCCTCCGGGCCCCGCCTGTCCCGCCCACCCCTCCGCCCACTTTTCATCGCACACGCGTGCGCCCCTCGCGGTTACGCGTCCGCCGGCGGATCAAACCTTTCGTGGGTCATCTGTCGCCCGTTCGGGGCAATCAACTCACTCTTCGGCGTATGGTCACGCGAACTGGGCTCAAGATCTTCGTCGTGCATGGACACGAACCGACCCAATCCACCCTCACCACACGGGTGTTGACGGTGCTGACACTGACCTGGCTCCTGGTGTCGGCACCGGCCGGCATGGCCGAGGCGACTGTCTGCGCGTACGCCGACACCGGCCCGGACGGCGCGAGGGCGGTCGCGGTCGCCGGGACCTTCACCTGGCCGACTCCCTCGCAGTGCCCGACCCCGAGCCCGACCCCCACCCCGACACCGACGCCGTCGCCCACTCCGTCGCCCACGCCCAAGCCGTCGCCCTCGCCGGATCTCACGCCCACGCCGACACCGAAACCCACGCCCACCCCGAGACCCGAGCCGCCGCCTCCGCCACCACCCCCGGCGACTGCGGCGCCCCCGGCTCCGAGGCCCGCGCCACCCCGCCCGCGGCCGGCCCCCACTCCGGCGCCGGCACCCGAGCCGTCGGTCAGGCCCACCCCGAGTCCGTCCGCGACCCCGGTGCACTACCCCCCGTACCGCGCCACCCACCACCGGCGGGCGGCGGACGACGCCCCGTCGCCCCTCACCTTCGTCCTGCTCATCGCGGTGCCCGCCATCGCCGCCGTGGCCGCGCTGCGTCCGCGCTGAGCCCGCTGAACCTGGAGGCATCTCTTGCCGGAATGGCTTGTTCTCACCCTCGCGATGCTGGCCGCCTGCTCCGTGGTGGTCATCATCACCCTCCTGCGACACCGCACGGCCCCCGACGACGAGGACCCCTCCGAGACGCCGGACGTCATCGAGTACATGACGATGTGGATCGGCGTGGTCTACGCCATCGTCCTGGGCCTGGCCATCGCCGGCGTGTGGGAGGGCCGCAGCGCCGCCCAGGACCACGTCCAGGCGGAGGCCGTGGCGCTGCACGAGATCTCGGAGCGGGTCCGGATCTATCCCGCCGACGTCCGCGACCGCATTCGGGAGGATGTCAACGCCTATGTCGGACACGTCGTCAACACCGAGTGGAAGACGATGGCCGACGACGGCCGGATGACCGAGCGCGGCACCGAGCTTCTTCAGCGCGTCCGCGAGGACGTCACCGACTACGAGCCGAGGACGGACTTCGAGGCACAGGCCTACCAACCGGTCCTCGACCAGGTCACCGCCGCCGACCAGGCGCGCAACGCCCGGGCGAACTCGACCGGGGAGACCATGCCGGGCGTGGTGTGGTTCGGGCTCATCGCGGGCGGCCTGGTCACCATCGGGATGATCTTCGCCCTGCAGATCCGGCGCACACCCCGCGAACTGGTCCTGGCCGGGCTCTTCTCCGCGCTGATCGCCTTCCTGCTCTTCCTCATCTGGGACTTCGACGCGCCGTACAGCCGGGGCGTGACGGCATCGGCGGAACCGTTCCTCGAACTCTTCCCACACATCAAGGGCTGACAGCCCCTCACCCGACGGGCCGACGGGCCGACGGGCCGACGGGGGACGCCGTCCCCTGAGCGGCCCACACCGTTGACCCATTCGTACGACAGCGATCGCGCAGGTGGACGCACCTTCCTAGCGTTTCGACCATCGAGGTGCATGTCCGTCGCGAGCGGAAGAGGTCCGCAGCTGCTCCTCGGGGAACCCGGAGGAACCACCCATGCGCGCGATACGCGTCACTTCGGCCGCCCTGCTGAGTGCCACCGCCCTCGCCATGACCGCCCCGGCCGCCCGGGCGCACGACGACGACTCAGGATTCTGGGCCAGGGTCCTGCCCACCACCGTCGCGGCCGGCGACCCGGTCATCCTGCGCGCGACCGGCTGCGAGCAGAGCGTGACCGTGGCCTCGGCCGTCTTCGACACCGTCACCATTCGCCGGGGGCGCACGACGGCCAGGGTCATGGTCGACCGGGACGCCAGGCCGGGTGCCGTGTACGAGGTGTCGTTCTACTGCGGCACCTTCTGGCAGAGCGTCGACCTCACCATCGCCGGCGGCCGGCCCGCACCGGTACGGCCCGCGCACCCGCGGAAGGGCGTGCACGCGGGTGACGGGGGCAGCCTCGCCGGACTGAACCTCAAGGAACTCGGTCTGGGCGCCGCGCTGATCACGGGCGCGCTCGGGACGGCGTACCACCTCTCCCGGCGTCGCACCGAAGGGGACGACGCCTGAGAGCACCGCCCGCCCCGCCCACGACTGCGCTCAGGTCTTCGCCCCGGATCCCCACGAGGGGGCCGGGGCGAAGACCTGGGCACGTGAGCGGCGGAGCCTTCTCCGCGGGCGGCGCGTCAGATCCGCTTCTCCGCACGACGCCGCATCCAGAACACCCCGCCACCGACGAGGGCCACGGCGATGAGCCCGCCCCCGATGGCCATGTCGGTCGGTGTCGCCCCGGTGGAGCTGCTGCCGCCCAGACCGCCCTGGACGCCGCCGATGACGGTGAAGGCGGCCGGGTTGGTCAGCGTCCTGGAGTCGCAGCTGACCGTGATGCTGTGGGAACCCGGCCGCGCGTTCCTGTCGACCGTCGCGGTGCCCCGCGCCGTGTTGCTGCCGCGCACGGGACTCAGGTGCGTGGGCCGGAACGCGTCCGAGGTCGCGGTGCCGCCCCGCGGGCAGTTGTCGACGGTGATGGTGAGCTGCCCGCCGCGGGCGATGACGCTCGGCAGAGCCACGATGTTGCTCGGGCCGACGGGCATGCCGTCGCGTGCGACGGCCGCGGGGGCGGCGAGGCTGAGAGCGGCGACCGCGGTGGCAGCGGCCGCCATGGCACGTGAAGTACGCATGTGATCCTCCGCGGAAGACGCCCCGGGAACCGTCCCCGGTCGATCGGCGAGAAAGCGCCTCCCAGAAAGACCCTCAGATGCCGTGCGCGAGGCCGCATTTCGGCGATGGTCCGTCCTGGTGAGAGGACACACCGACCGACAACCCCACAATCGGAATTGCCGCAGGTCACGGACCGTCAGAATTTTCCTGTCGGCGGCAACTCGGATGGCGCACCGAAAGGAGAGCGGGCCACCCGTTCGTATCTGTGCCGTCGCCGGTTGCGCGCGCGGGACTTAGCGTTCACGTATGCGCGAATGACGTGGCGACGGCCGCGCCGAGAGGGGAAGGCGAATGTCTGCGTCCGAGGCGGCCGAACTGGCCGAAGAGGAGGAGCGGCGGAGGAAGCGTGCTCCTTGGGGTGTGATAGCGCTTGTCCTGCTGACCGGTCTCGCGCTCGTTCGCAACGGCTCGGGCGAGTTCGACGTGGGTCCGCCGCAGCCCGCGTCGGCGGCCGCCGCGGACCGCCAGGTGCCAGGCGGCCTCTTCGCCGGTGCCGCTCAGCCGCTGCCGTACGCGCTGCCGGAGCGGGTCAGGATCCCCGGGATCCAGGTGGACGCGCCGGTCATCCCGGTCGGCCTGGACGTGGACGGCTGGGTCGGCGCGCCGCCGCCGGAGGACCCCAATCTGGCGGGCTGGTTCACCGGCTCCGTGTCCCCCGGCGAGAAGGGCACCGCGGTGGTCGTCGGCCATGTCGACAACACGCAGGGCCCCGCCGTGTTCT
>NZ_JBHVGZ010000070.1:0-2739 GCF_042800355.1 Streptomyces sp. NPDC057623 | reverse complement strand
GCCTGCAGAAGGGCAATCGCGTCGAGATCGCCCGCAAGGACGGAAAGACGGCCGTTTTCGAGATCTACGGCATCGAGGTGTTCGAGAAGAACAACTTCCCCGGGGACCGCGTGTACGCCTCGAAGGGGAACGCGGAATTGCGGGTCATCACCTGCGGAGGCGGTTTCTCCAAGCAGGGTGGTTACGACGGGAACGTCGTCGCTTTCGCCAGCCTGGTCGAGGTCCGCTGAGCGTCCTCGACCGGGCGGGCGAAAGCCCTCATGTGCGGCCGGTCCCATGCGGCCGGTCTGTCACCTGTACCGGCGTTCGGGGACGGTGACGTGATACCCGGAGTCCAGCAGCTGCGGCAGATAGGTGTGCAGGGCCCGCACGCTCTGGGAGCGGTCGCCCCCGGCGTCGTGCGAGAGCACCACGACGCCGGGGGCGGCGCCGTTCTCGACCCGGTCGACGATGGTGTGGGTGCCGGGGGTGGTCCAGTCGAGGGTGTCGACGGTCCAGGCGAGCGGTTCCATGCCGAGTTCGGCGCCGAGCCGGAAGGCGGTGCGGTTCCAGGCGCCGTAGGGCGCGCGGAACCAGGCGGGGCGTTCGCCGTAGCTCTCCTCGACGACGTCGCTGGTGCGTTCCATCTCCTTGCGGATCCGGTCGTGGCTGAGCCGGGTGAGCAACGGGTGGGACCAGGTGTGGTTGCCGACGACATGGCCCTCTTCGGCCATCCGGGCCAGGAGTTCCTTGTTGTCGACGACCATCTCGCCGCACACGAAGAACATGGCGCGGACGTCGTACTCGCGCAGGGTGTCCAGGATGTACGGCGTGTAGCGGGGGTCGGGTCCGTCGTCGAAGGTCAGCACCATGGTGCGGCCGCGCCCGGACACGCGGAGCAGGGGCGCGCGCCGTACAAGGGTGCGGCGCGGCGCCGCCCGGGGCGGGCCGTACCCCGTCAGGGGCTGGAGGCGGTACGTGGAGGGCTTGAGCGCGGGGCGCGCCTGCGGGCCCGCGACCGGAGCGGCGGCCCGGACCGGCTTGCCGCCGTCGCCCGTGACCGCCGCCAGGATTCCCGCGCTGCCGGCCGCTCCGACGGCGGCGACACCGGCGAGCAGCGCGCGGCGTCGCGTCACCGAACCCGTGGGCAACTGATCCTTCGTCATGACTGATCAGTCGCCCGGCGAGCGACCGACGCACCAGTACGACACCGGTACGGCGGTACGAATACACCCGCGCGGTCGAGCCAGCCGTCGGCCCTGTGGGACGCCGTCAGCGGCGGCGTACCAGGGGGAACGGCAGGGTCTCGCGGATCGTCAGGCCGGTGAGGAACATGACCAGCCGGTCGACGCCGATGCCGAGGCCGCCGGTGGGGGGCATGGCGTATTCGAGGGCGTCGAGGAAGTCCTCGTCCAGTTCCATCGCCTCGGGGTCTCCGCCGGCGGCGAGCAGGGACTGGGCGGTGAGGCGGCGGCGCTGTTCTACGGGGTCGGTGAGTTCCGAGTAGGCGGTGCCGAGTTCGGTGCCGAAGGCGACGAGGTCCCAGCGCTCGGCGAGGCGCGGGTCGGTGCGGTGCTGGCGGGTGAGCGGGGAGACGTCGGTCGGGAAGTCCTTGTAGAAGGTGGGCAGCTCGGTCCTCTCCTCGACCAGCCGCTCGTACATCTCCAGGACGACGTCGCCGTGACCGTCGTCGGCGACGTACGGCACGCCCACGCGGTCGCAGTGCCGGTGCAGCCGGAGCAGCTCGGTGTCGGGGTCGATCTCCTCGCCCAGCACCTCGGAGATCGCGCCGTACACGGTCTTGACCGGCCACTGCCCGGAGATGTCGTACTCCCTGCCGTCCTGGTGGGCCAGCGGTGAGCCGAAGGCGGCGGTCGCGGCGCCCTGGATCAGCTCGCGGACCAGGTCGAGCATCACGTCGTAGTCGGCGTACGCCTGGTAGGCCTCCAGGATGGTGAACTCGGGGTTGTGCTTGTAGTCGGTGCCCTCGTTGCGGAAGGTGCGGCCCATCTCGAAGACCTTCTCCAGGCCGCCGACACACAGCCGCTTGAGGAACAGCTCGGGGGCGATGCGCAGATACAGGTCGAGGTCGTAGGCGTTGATGTGGGTGGTGAAGGGGCGGGCGTTGGCGCCGCCGTGGATCTGCTGGAGCACCGGCGTCTCGACCTCCAGGAAGCCCCGTTGCAGCAGGCCCTGGCGCACGGCCTGGACGGCGGTGGAGCGGGCGCGGACCACGTCGCGGGCGGCGGGGCTGGAGACCAGGTCGAGGTAGCGCATGCGGACCTTGGCCTCGGGGTCGGCGAGGCCGCGGCGTTTGTCGGGCAGGGGGCGCAGGCACTTGCCGATGAGCTGCCAGGAGGTGACGAAGACGGTCGGTTCGCCCTTGTCGCTGACGCCGGCCGTGCCGGTGGCGGAGATGAGGTCGCCGATGTCGGTGTCGGCGGTGAAGCGGTCGAGGGCGGCGCCCGAGTCCCCCCGGGTGAGGGCGAGCTGGTGGTCGCCGGACCAGTCGCGCAGCACGACGAAGACGATGCCGCCGAAGTCGCGCAGGAGCATGATCCGGCCGGCGACCGTGACGTGCTCGCCCGCGCGGACGTCGGCGAGGGAGTGGGTGCGGGCCGGGATGCCGACCGGGTAGGGGTCGACGCCGTCGGCGCGCAGCCGGTCGAGGGTGCGGTGGCGGGGGGGGGGACCCCCCCTCCAACCCACACCCCCCCCGGGGTGGCCCACCCCCCCCCCCCCCCCCCCCCGCGTCAACAC
>NZ_JBHVGZ010000069.1:0-53501 GCF_042800355.1 Streptomyces sp. NPDC057623 | reverse complement strand
GACGACTCGACACGTCACCACTCCCCGAGACTCCCGACCTCACGCCCGACCAGCGGAAACGCAACCCTCAACGCCGGAACGACAACAACCACTTAGGGCTGCACTCCGAGAACCACTTCATCAGTTCGTCGAGGTCGTTGGTAGTCGGCGAGTGGTTGGCGACCCACCCGCTGCTGTCATACCCGGTGCCCGTGCCTGTCTGGGCACCGCCTCCGGAGTCGGACGGCTCAGGTCCGGGTCCGGGCCCGCATTCGTTCCAGCCGCCCTCGCATTGCGTGCCGTCGGGATTGAGCCGGATGGTACCGGTCGGGTCGCTGAACGAGACGGGGTTGTTGCCGGCGTAGCTGTAACCGTTGACGGTCTGCGGTGCGGCCGGGTCCAGGATCGGGTCGACGCTGATGAACTGGCCGATGGACGGGTCGTATTCGCGCGCCCCGACGTGCGTCAGTCCGGTCCCGGCGTCGGCGGACTTTCCGAGGAAGCCCTTGTCGTCGGGCCAAACACCAATCATCGCTCCCCGGCTCGTGCCGAAGGGCGTGCTGTAGCGCTTGGTCAGCGCCTGGGTGGAGTCGGCGGTGACGGAGACCGAACTCGTGCCATGCCGGTCGGCGGCGAGGAAGCTGAGCTTCTCGGAGCCCGACTGGTTGGTGCGCAGGGCGATGGTGGAGCCGGCCACGCCGTAGTAGCGGTTGGCCCACTTCTGCCCGGTCTTGAGGTGGACCTCGGTGTTGCCGAGGTAAAGGACGGTCTCACCGTCCGTGGCGTTGTCCCGGCGGATGAGGAGATCGCCGTCGGCGTCGTAGAGGTAGTTGGTGGCGGTGGCCGCCGCGCCCTCGGTGACTCGGGTGAGCTTGCCCTCGGCGCCCCAGGCGAGGCTCTGTGTGGAGGTGGAACCGGCCTTCTCGACGCGCTTGTCGGTGTTGCCGGTGGCGTCGTAGGTGTACTGCGCGGCCACACCGGTGCAGGTGCTGCCGGTCGTGGTGGCGGTCAGGGCGTGCGAGCGGGTTGTGTCGTTATAGCAGTAGGTGGTGGTGACCGGGGTGGCCGTGTTCTGCTTCTCCGTCTTGCGCTGGCCGGACGTGGTGTACGTGTACGACGTCCAGTACGGTGCCGGACCGCCGAGGTTGGCTGTGGTCCGGCCGGAGGCTGCGCAGTCGGCGGTCTTCGGCGTCCAGGCCTCCGTCAGGCGGCCTTGGGGGTCGTAGGCGAAGCACTGGTTGTCGGTGCCGGTTCCGGTGTTGGCGCTGTCGGCGACGGAGGTGACATTGCCGGCTTGGTCGTACCCGTAGGTCAGTTCCTGGATCGGACCTCGAGTCTGGTCGTCTACGGCCGCGTTCAGCAGGCGGCCTGTGCCCTTCTCCCAGGTGTTGGTGACGAAGACCCGCTTGGTGCCTGCCGCGGTTCCGAGCTGGAGCTGACCGACCTGACCGAGCGCCGTGTAGTCGGCCGCGAGCAGGTAACCGGAGGCGCCGGAGAGCTCGTTGGGCAGGCCCGCACTGTTGTAACGGGTCTCGACGGTCTCCGATGCCAGGCCGCCGGCCGCGGGCGACTTCGTGCTGCCGACCGTGCCGTCGAGCCGGTACGTCGTTTCGAAGGTGACGGTGGGCGCAATAGCACCGGAGGTCACCAGCGCGTCGTCGGATGGCAGAGTGAGGCTGGTCGCGGTGGGTCGGTAAAGGTTGTCGTAGGCCGTGACCTGCTTGGTGTAGGTCTTGCCGCCCTGGTAGCGGGTGGACGCGGTGGGCAGGCCCTTCAGGACAGTGTCGAAGGTCCAGGCGGCAAGCTTGTTCGCGTCCGTGCGGCTGGTCTGCCACATGCCCGTCTTGCGGCCCAGCTCGTCGTAGCCGTACAGCAGGACTCGGTTCTCGGCGTCCTTCGCCGTGTCGATCTGATCGAGCTCGGTGTAGCCGGTGACCGTAGTGCCCTTGTCCGGGTCGACCGACTTCACCTGCCGGCCGAACAGGTCGTAGGTGTAAGACCACTTGGCATTGTCAGGACCGGTGATGGTGTCCTGCTTGTCGTCGTCCGTGTAGGTGTTGTGGACGCTCGTGTAGGACGTACCAGTGGTCGCACCGTATTCGGTGTCGTTGGGCGCTGTGCCACCATAGGTACGGGTCTCGACCGTGCGACCGAAGACGTCGGTGATCGCGCGGGTGGCGTTGCCTCCCTGGACTGCCGTGATCGCCGTCGAGTCACCGGTGTAGGTCGTGGTCGTCGACCACTTCTTCACCCCGTCCACGAGCACGGTCGACGTGGTGGGCCGCTCGGCGCCGTCGAATTCCGTGTTGGTCTGGCTGCCGCCGCCGTACGGAACCTGGCTGTACTTGCTGGTCGGCCCCGTGGTGTTGTCGTAGACGTCGGCGTAAGTCTCGTAGGCCAGACCACGGCTGTCGTAGCGGGTGTCGGTCAGGACCCGGCCGCCCTGCGGCGAGGTGACCTGTGTCTGGATCGGCCGCAGTTGCGCGTCGTACAGCGCGTAGGAGGTGGTGTACGTGGCGCCGTCGGCCTTGAGCGTGGCCACGGAGGTCCAAGGCGCCTTGTCGCGCTCCATGCCATAGCCGTACTTGACGTTCGGGCTGTCGCCCGCGGACTTGGAACGGTTGGGTATCCAGGTCGCCGTGACTCGGCCGAGGGAGTCGTAGGTGTTCTCGGTCCGCTTGGTGTTCTGGTCGAGGGTGTAGTTCACGGAGCCGCGGGCCGGGTCGTAGACGGTGGTCGTCTGGTGGGCCTGGCTGTTGGAGGCCAGCTTCGGCTGCGTGATGACCTTGGTGGTCATCGGTCCCGCGGCTGCCGGGTAGTAGGCCGTGTTCGTGGTGCGGCCCTTGGCATCGGTGACCGTAAGGGGGCGGCCCAGCTTGGCCGCGGCGGTGTCGTACGTCGTCGTGGTGACGGTCTGCCAGCCGGTGGCCGGGAGGGGGTTGCGCTCGGCGGCTCCCGAGGCCGCCGGGTACGCCTTCGCGCGACCGGTCCACGTGGGCAGGCCCAAGGTCGGAACCTGGTCCGGCGACCAGCCGGTGACCGACGGGCTGTCGTACACCGTCGCCGTGTCGGACAGGACGTCCCCGCGAGTGTCGGGGTTGGCCGGGAGAGTGAGCGAAGCCTCAGTCGTGGCACAGGGCTTGGCCACAGTACGAGTCCGGGATACCAGCGAGGTCAGGCCCTTGGCGTCGTTGCGCGCGTACCAGGTGCGCGCACAGGTCTCATCCCCGGACACCGACCAGTCGCCGTGGTTCTCGACGGACGTGGTCATGCCGTAGGTGGAGTCGTACGTGGAGGTGACCGCACCGGCCCGCCACTTCTTCGCGGCCGTCAGGTAGGTATAGGTGTAGGTGCGGGCGGTCCTGACGAAGTACGCCTCGATGTCCGCGTACGACTTCTGCTGGCTGGCGGTCCGCTTTGCCCAGAGGTTGTTGACCGTCGCGGAGACCGCTGTGGCGCCGTCATAGACGATCTCCTGGCGCAGCTGGCCCGCGTAGTAGTCACGGTCGTCGAGGTCTGCGACGTCGAGGTTGTCGGTCGTGACCGCGGAGGTGTTGTCCAGATCTATGCCTGCGACGACGGCCGTACGGGTCGTGCCGTCCTTCTTCTTGTCGCCGTCCATGCCCCGCGCGAACAGCTTCACGGTCTTCGACCGGGTCGCTCCCGCATCACCCTTGTAGACGGTGACCTTCTGATAGCCCCGCCAGATCGACCAGGTCCGCTCCTTCTCCTTGGTGAAGGGGTCATCGTTGTAGTGCCAGCCGGGTGTTGAGTAGTCGTACGACGTCTGTGTACCCGGGTTGCCCGCGCCGGGGTCGTTCGTGGTGATCGCGGTGACCCGGTACTTGTGGAACCAGTCCAGCTTCGGGTCGCCGCCGTTGACCGGCCAGTACACCGGGTAGCAGGACATGCTGTTGTTGTCTTCGGCCGCGGGCATGTTGCTGTCCCGCGCGCACTCCGGGTCGTTGAAGGTGACCGAAGTGATCGCACCGGTCTCCGCGATGATGGAGGCGATGCGCGGGCGGGTCAGGGCCAGAATGTCGTCGTCGGTGGTGTCGACCCGGTTCGGGCGCTGCTGGTAGATGAAGTCAATGGGCGGCACGGAGATGTCCGTACCGTTCTTGCCCGTGCGGGTCAGGGACTCCAGGACCAGGACCTGGTCGGAGCTGTTGCCGATGTCCTGACCGTTGAAGAAGTCCTGCTCCAGTGTGTAGGAGTCGACCGGCAGGAAAGCGTCCGGCTCGGCCGCCCGCGACCAGAAGTGCGTGTTGATCGACGCCAGACGCTTGCGCGTGAAGAAGGACGGACCGTTGGAGTTGCAGTCATCCTCGTCCTGCGAGCAGATCGCGTCGAAGGGCACGTCGGGCCAGTTGTCCGCGGTGTCCTCGGTCAGTGAGGAGCAGTCGGAGGCGGTGCAGCGCTCTTTGTAGGTGAAGGTCACCTTGTTCGAGGCCGGCGCGCTGAACAGAGTGTCGCTGCGCTGGCCGTAGCGGATCTCCTCCAGGTAGCCGCCGCGCGTGTAGGACGCCAGTGCCGTCTTGTCGCCGTTTTTGGCGTAGTTGTTGGTCTCCGACTTGTACCAGTACGTCGCGGCGTTGCCGCGCGGGTCTTCGACCAGGTCGAGGTTCCAGCGCCAGGCCTGTCTCGTCGAACGGCTCTTGAACTCGCTGCCCTTGTCGTAGCCGGACTCGTCGCTGTCGTCGCCGAACACTGGGGTGGTCCACACCGAGTCTGTGCGCTCGCTCCCCGCGCCCGGCAGTTTGTTCAGGCCGAACGTGTACGTCGTACCGTCACCGGTCACTACCTTCCAGTACTCGCCCTCGCCGTCGATGTCGGCGTCGCCCTCATCGCCGTTGTCGGCGCCGGTGGAGTGGGTGACGACGGAGGCGTCGTCGTCCTTCAGGCGCCACTCGCCGCTGGTGTCGTCCTTGACGAGTTCGCTGGCGGAACCGTTCAGCACCAGGGAGGCATTGTCGTACTTCCAGCACAGGTCGGACTTGTCGGCGTGACCGTCGTCCTCGCAGACGCCGTACTTGCGCTCGATGTACGACGAGGTCAGGTCGAAGCCCTCACCGACCATCGAACCCTGGTTGTTGGTGTTGGCCGTCCGCCCGTCGATGGCGGCCGAGTTGTAGGACAGCTCCAGAGCGGGCGCCGGGCCCGCGGCGGCGGGAGGTGCCGTGATCGGATAGGACCAGGCGAACGCACCGGAGGAGCCTCCGGCCTCCCAGGTCGACGAGGCCGCCAGCGGAGTGGCCTTGAAGTCACCGGAGCCCGCCGTGGAGGCCGTGGTCGCTGTAGCGGCCAGGGCCATGACAGTCGGAGCGGCGGTCGAGGCGACCGAGGTGCGGGAGGTGACCAACTCCTCGGTCACGTCGTTGTCCGAGGCCACCGGAGTGGTGGTGCGGCAGGCCGCCTTCTCGGGAGTCGTCATCGCACAGGCCGGAAGCCGGACCAGGCCAAGGCGTGAGGCCCAGTTGCCGCCCACGGCCGACGCGAACGCGCCATAGTCGACAGTGACCCGAGCCGCGCCCGGCTTCTCTGCGGCGACCGTGAAGAGCACGCCCGTCACGCCGGCGCGGCGGGCCGCCTTCTGGTCCAGGACGGTGACCTTCGCCATCCCCGAGGCTGAGGTGGCGCCGGCCTTCACCGGCTCCACCTCGACGACGGACTTCGCCTTGGACGCGCGGGCCAGGTCCGTGGTCGATGTGGACGCCTTCGGCCACGCCGAGGCGCGCTCCGCCCGGGCCGTGTCGACGAGCTTCTGGTTGGCCTTCTTCTGCTGGGCCACCTTGGCGCGGGCGGCCTTGGCCTGGGGGGTGGTGATCTGCCGTACCTTGGTGGGCTTCACCCCGGGTACGTCGGGGCGGCCCGGCAGTTCGGCCGCCTGCGCCAACGGTGTCAGCGAGGCCGGCACGGACAGGAGTACCGCGAGGAGCACGGTCAGCGCACTCCGCCAGCCGCGTGGGCCTGGTGGATACAAGCGAGGGGACACAGGGAGTTCTCCAAAGAGGTGAAGACGGCTCCAGTGCCCGCACCACTCCTCACCAGGGGGTGCGGGCACAGCAGCGGGGGTTCAGTAACCGATGAGGTTCTCGACCTGAGTGGCGTCGGTCACCGCGCCCGCCCACAAGCGGATGTCCGTGATCCGGCCGGACAGGTGGTGGCCCCACGCGCCGGTGTAGCCGCTGCCCACCGCGAACTCTCCGGTTCCGGCCGAAGCGGTGTAGGCGAGTGGATCGCCCTGTCGCGTGCTGCCGACGAACAGCGTGATCTCGCGCGTCCGGGCGTCATAGGCGCCGACCAAACCGACCTCGCTGTCCAGGACAGCGGCCTCGTCGCTGACGACGGAGGTGCCACTACCGTCGCCCGTAAGCCTGCCGAAGTGCCAGCGGGCCACCGCGACCGTGCGGGTCTGCGGGACTCCGTTGTCGTCCAGGACAGGGTTACCGTCGTCGTCCAAGACCGGCTCGCTCTCCGTCCCGGTCTTCTCCACCCACAGACTCCACGACGATCCCGACGCCGTGCGCTGACCCAGAACCTGGGCACGGTAACCGTTCGGCTTGCCCGTCAGTTCCTGCGTGTCGACGCTGACCGACGTGGCCGCGGTGAAGGAGCCGGTGTCGGACACCAGCGGCCGCGACGCCATCGCCGCACCCGCCGTGCCGTCCAGCACGAGGGCCTCGCCATCCAGGGACGCACCAGGTGCGGAGAGCGTGAGGTTGTTGCCGTACCCGGAGGTGTCGGTCAGCGTGGCGCCTGTCGCGCCTTCCGAGGTGTACTGGGCGACCAGCTCGGCGTACGCCTTGCCGGCCGCGTCCACAGGGCTGGCCTCCCTGGCGATCGCATCAGACAGTTTGATGTCCTGCCAGACGGTGACCTCATCCACCTCGCCAGGGAAGTAGTCGACGTAGGATCCCTGATACTTCACCCGGCCGATCTGCAGCCCACCCGCAGCCGACCAGGCACCCGTGGTGAGGATGTCACTGCCCTGCGGCACGCCGTTGACGTAGAGGGCAAGAGTCTTGGCGCTGGTATCGATGACCGCAGCAAGATGCGTCCACACCTTGGTCTGAGGTGCGTCCAGCGAGTCCACCCGCTGGTTGTCCAGTGAGGTCGTCGCCGCGTCCGCATCGGCCAGGCGCAGGCACCACCGATCTGCACCGGCGCAGTAGCCGAGGAAGAACGGGCTGTAGTACGTGCCGTCCTGGCCCAGGACGGTGGCCGCGGCACCGGTGGCGTCCAGGCGCACCCAGGCCGACACGGTGTACGACGCCTGCGTCTCCAGCACCTTCCCCGCGGTCGCCGCATAGCGGGTGCCGCCGACCTTCAGCGCCTTGTCCTCGCCGGTCACGCCGTTCTCGGTAACCACACCACGCCGGCCCGTGTTCACCCGAGTGGCGCCGCTGACGGTCGCGTCGTCGCGCTGGGCGGCAGCTGCGGCAGAGACGTCGACGGCTGCACCGGATGCCTCGTTGAACGTCCACTTACCGACGGGACCGTCACCCTCGTCGACCAGAAAGCGGATCTTGTTCTGTCCCGTGCGGCCCACCGAGTCCTTGGCCATGACCTCCAGGGTGATCGTGCCCGAGTCGACCGGAGTGATGGTCTCGGTCACCGTCGTCCCGGACTTCCACGGCCGCCAGGAGCTGTCCGTGGACAGCTTGTAGGCGTAGGCGGTGTTCGTGTCCCCGCTGGCCGGGCCGAATGTCACCGTCCCCGACTTGCCCGGAGCACCCTTGGGCGTGCAGTCCCCTGGTACGCACACGGAATACGTCGAGGTGAAGGTGATCGACGGCGGCTTTGGTGCACTGCTGTCGATCTTGAAGTAGCAGAACGGAGTCGCGGAACCGCCCAGAATGCTGTCCCCGCTGTTGTAGTACGAACGGGTCCAGGCGCGGTAGCGGTACTGCTTGCCGTCCGCCAGCGTCGCATCCCACGTCTTGTTCAGGTCATGGCCGTCACCGACATAGCCGCTGGTGGGGCTCTCCGAGCCGGTGGAGGGCTCCTTCGCGTCCGACCACGTGCCGTCCGTGTTCTTCACGTCCAGGTCGAAGTAGACGCGCAACGAGGCGGACGCCTCACCGCCCGCGACCGTCTGCGGCGTCGCAGCCAGATTCGGGGTCGGGTCCGACCAAGTCGTTGGCGTGCCCGAACTCTTGGAGCAGATCTGATTGGTGCCGGTCTCCAGGCCGTACTCGGTCGGCACGGCCGGCTTGCCGACGTACGTCACATCAACGACGGCGTCGTCGTCGAAGCGCTTCCACGCGATCGGATCCGACTCGTCCTTCGCCTTCAGCATCAGCGTCAGCGTCTTGAACTTGCCTTCCGCGAACGCCTTCACCGTCGAGGTGAGGTTCTCGTCCCCCTCCTCCGGGTTGTCGTTGAACTCGATCGGCTTGCGAGGCTGCGACGGGCTGCATGCGTCGCCCCGGCCCGCCGAGACGTCCCGGTCACCCATCTGATCCCAGGAGTTGTCAGACTTCGGACCACCCGGACCCGGCCAGTGCGTCGAGGACGAAATGCCGTCCGTGCGCTCCAGGTCAACCCACCGCGCGTCACACGAGAACGACCACGTCTCCGTCACCGCGAACGTCGCGTCCAGCACCTGCTTGCCCTTGAGCTTGCCCGGAGTGAACTCGAAGTACATGCGGTTGGTGTAGGCACTGCCAGTGGTGCAGTAGTAACGCACGCTGCCGATCACGGCGGAGCTGCACCGGCCAACACTCACGCCGTTGTCACCGCCGGAGAAGTTGTAGAAGACATCCCCGTCCGAGGAGAGCACAGTGCGCTCGGACTCGTTCATCTCCACCGACGGGTCGATGTAGAGCGGTAGTTCGGCACTTGTGGTGTCCGCGATCAGGTCGGCGTCAGGGGTCACCGTGACTTGATCTTGCGTCACGTCCACGTCCATGACGGCCGCTTCGTCTCCGACGCCGGGACCGGCCAGCGGATCGCCCTCCTCCAAGGGACCGACGGGTTGCTCGTCCACCGAGTTCGCGGTCGGTGTCGCCTCGGGCAACTCGTCCGCCAGGGTCGTACCCCCTGGCCGCACTGCAATGCTCTGCGCGCCAAGGCCTTCAGCGTTCCCAGCCTGCCCGGCGGAGTTCCACATGCGCGCCGACGGGGAACGGAACACGACCCGCCCGTTGCCGTCCACGGCCTCCATGGTCCCGGCCGCGCCTTCACGCACCCGCAGGCCCTCGACATCCATCGAGTACTTCAGCGACGCAAGCCCAGGATCCTTCGCAGCTTCCAACGTCTCGACCTCCAGCACCTGCCGGAAGCCCTCCACCGTCGCCGTCAGGATCAGGTTCACATCGGGGCGCACGTTCTCGTAGATCGCTCGCGTGCCCTCCAGACGCGGCGCCGGAAGTTTGCCCGGCCAGTCGAGGGTGACCGACTGGCCGTCCTCAGCGATCGTCACCAGACCATTGCCGTCCCCACCACCGGAAAGCGACAGCTCCACCGCGGCCGCCTGCGGCCCGATGGACCCGTCCGCCCGCTTCACCAATTTCGCGTCCGGGGCGGTCCAACTGCCGTCAGGCTTCTCCACTCGCACCGGCGCAATCGACTTCCGAAGCGTGAACGTCCTGCCGTCCGGGATTGGCGAACACCGTCTCCCGTTCGGTGCGCTCGCCCACCACCTCGACCTGCTCCCCCGATTCGGCCGCCTGTTCCTGCGCGCGTTCCGACTCCGACAGATCGACGCCCTCTGACGCAAACGCTTTCTGGGCCGCCGAAACCGGCGTAACCGCTGCAACCGTTGCCAGCACGGCAAGCGCTGTCAGCCACGCCAGACTGCCCCGTCGTCCGCCAGCGCCTCTTCGGGCACGCTGCCGCCCGTCCCCCACCGCCCCACCCCTTGCTTCCACGTGATCAACACAAGTGGTGCACATGACACATGTAGAGGCGTGTAAGTGTCAAGGAAATGTCAAATTGGCTTTTGTCGTAAACGAGACCCACCAACAAGGGCCAGTCCAAATGCCGTTGCCGCCCACGGCCGGGTCGAGACGGCGAGCACCCCGGCGGCGCGAACGAGTTGCCCACCTGCCCGCACATCGCGTTGCCGAACAGCCACAAACACAAGCCTCTACACGGCGGTCGCCGAGAGCTCAGCAGCCCTCTCCCACGCACCGCCGTTGCGCAGATGGCCACCCCTTGGCCACCCCGCCCTCGAACGCGCTGCCTCACCCATTAAGCGATCTCCAAGAAGCCGCAGGCCAGCGCCATATCTGACGCGAGAGGCGCCTCGGTGAACCCCAGGAGTGAAGCTCCGGCCTACGCATTCCATACACAGAGGCAAGCAGCGCTACAGGCACACATTCCAAGGTCAAGAAAACGAAAAAACCGCAGGTCAGAGGGCCTGACCTGCGGTTCACCTTGGAGCCGCCTTCGGGATTCGAACCCGAGACCTACGCATTACGAGTGCGTTGCTCTGGCCATCTGAGCTAAGGCGGCGCGCCGTCCGCACCATGGTGCGATCAGCAACGTCGGTAAGTCTACACAGTTTCCGAGAGTGCTCCGCACCACCCCCTCCAGGGCCCTCCCAGCCCGCCACCGGCCCCGGAGCGCGGCGCTCCGGGGCCGTTCGCGACGGTTCACAGCGGCCGCCGGCACGGGCTGTCAGCAGCGCTGGTCCCGGCTCGGGGGCGTCCCCCGGAGGAGATACGCGTTGATCGTCCGGTCGATGCAGGTACTGCCCCGCCCGTACGCGGTGTGGCCGTCGCCCTCGTAGGTGAGGAGGCGGGCGGAGGAGAGCTGGCGCGAGAGGGACTGGGCCCAGCGGTAGGGGGTTGCCGGGTCGCGGGTGGTGCCGACCACGACGATCGGGGCCGCGCCCCTCGCCTCGATGCGGTGCGGCTCGCCGGTGGGCGCCACCGGCCAGTACGCGCAGTTCAGGGTGGCCCAGGCGAGACCCTCGCCGAAGACGGGGGACGCCTTTTCGAAGGCCGGGAGGGACCTGCGGACCTCGTCGGGGGTGGAGAAGGCCGGCGGGAGGTCCACGCAGTTCACCGCCGCGTTGGCGAACATCAGGTTCGTGTAGCGGCCCTCGGCGTCGCGCTCGTAGTAGCTGTCGGAGAGGACGAGGAGGCCCGCTCCGTCGTTCTCCCGCATCGCCGCGGACAGCGCGTCGCGCAGATGCGCCCAGGCGCCCTCGTCGTACATCGCCGCGATCACGCCCGTCGTGGCGAGGGATTCGCCGAGCTCACGGCCGTCGGCGTCACCGGTCGGGATGGGCCGCGCGTCGAGCTTCTCGAAGAAGGCCTTGAGGTTCTTGCCGACGTCGCCCGCCTTCTTGCCCAGCGGGCAGTCGCGCTGGCGCACGCAGTCCCGGGCGAACGCCTGGAACGCCGTCTCGAAGCCCGCCGTCTGGTCGAGGTTCAACCGGCGGGCGGGCAGGGAGGGGTCCATCCCGCCGTCCAGGACCAGCCGGCCCACCCGGTCCGGGAAAAGCCCGGCGTACGTCGCCCCGAGGAAGGTGCCGTACGACGCCCCCACATACGTCAGCTTCTCGTCGCCCAGCGCCGCCCGCAGGATGTCCATGTCCCGGGCCGCCTCGGCGGTGGAGACATGCCGGAGCAGTCCGGCCGCGTCCGCGCCGCAGCCTTCCGCGAACTTCTTGTACGCGTCGACGAGCCGACCGGACTCCTTGGCGTCGTCGGGCGTGAAGTCCGTCTGCGTGTACGCGTCCATCGCCCGGCCGTCGAGGCATTCGACCGGCTCGCTGCGCGCGACTCCGCGCGGGTCGACCGCGACCATGTCGTACTGCGCGCGCACCTCGACCGGGTACCCGATCCCCGCGTACTGCTGGAGGTAGCCGATCGCCGAGCCGCCGGGACCGCCCGGGTTCACGAGCAGCGACCCGAGCCGTGCGCCCGGCCCCGTCGCCTTCTTGCGGGCCACGGCGAGCCGGGCGTCACCGGCGTCCGGCTTCGCGTAGTCGAGCGGTGCCTTCATCGTGGCGCACTGGAAGCCGGGCACCCCGCAGCTGCGCCAGGTCAGCTTCTGCGCGTAGTACGGCGCGAGCGCGGTCGGCGTGGACCGCGGCAGCGCCGCCAGTGCAGCCCCGGCCGCCGGGCCCCCCGACTTCGTCGCGCTGGTCACACCACCGGAGGTGCATGCGGAGACGAGCAGCGCGGCCGCGGCGAGGAGAGTGCCGACCGTGCCGGTTCGCCGTGCGTTCGAGCGACGGTTGCGCGGGCCCTGCCCGCTGGCGCTCGGGTCTGGGCTGGCTGGAGAGCTGGGCCTGGTGTACATCAGGCGAGCGTAACTCTGCGCAGCCGGTTGGATGCCGTGCGTGCACGCCACGGCTCGTACGTGTTACACGGTCAACCTCCCGTTGATCACCTGGGTTGGCTTCGCGTCCCAGCAGCCGGGGCCCGGCTCCCAAGCTCCCGGCCCGCCCCGCTGGCCGCTGGCCGCTGGCCAGCGGGCTATTCAGCCCGCTCTCAGCGCCATCGTCATCGCCTCCACCGCCAACAGCGGCGCCACATTGCGGTCGAGAGCGTCACGGCAGGCGGCGATCGCCTCGATACGGCGGAGTGTGGACTCGGGGGCGCTGTCGCGGGAGAGGCGCTCCAGGGCGTCCTCGGCGTCGGTGTTGGCGAGGGCGACGCGGGAGCCCAGTTGCAGGGCGAGGACGTCGCGGTAGAAGGCGGTGAGGTCGGTCAGGGCGAGGTCGAGGCTGTCGCGCTGCGTCCGCGTACGGCGCCGCTTCTGCTTGTCCTCCAGATCCTTCATCACGCCCGCGGTGCCGCGCGGCATCCGACCGCCCTGGGCCGCGCCCAACGCCGCCTTCAGCTCCTCGGTCTCCTTGACGTCGATCTCCTCGGCGAGCTGCTTGGCGTCCTCGGCGGCGGCGTCCACGAGTTCCTGGGCGGCCTTGAGGCAACCCCCGATGTCCCCGAGCCGGAGGGGCAGCTTGAGGACGGCGGCCCGGCGTTCGCGTGCGGCCGGGTCGGTGGCCAGGCGGCGGGCCCGGTCGACGTGGCCCTGGGTGGCGCGGGCCGCCGCGGCGGCGACGGCGGGCTCGATGCCTTCCCTCCGTACGAGCATGTCGGCGACGGCGTCGACCGAGGGCGTGCTCAGGTTCAGATGGCGGCAGCGGGAGCGGATGGTCGGCAGGACGTCCTCCAGGGAGGGCGCGCAGAGCAGCCAGACCGTACGGGGGGCGGGTTCCTCCACTGCCTTGAGGACGGCGTTGGCCGACTTCTCGTTCAGCCGCTCGGCGTCCTCGACGAGGATGATCTGCCAGCGGCCGTTCGCCGGCGAGGTGAACGACTTGCGGACGGTGTCCCGCATGTCGTCGGCGAGGATCTGGGTGCCGACGGCGGCGACGGTGGTGACGTCGGCGTGCGTGCCCACGAGTGCCGTATGACATCCGTCGCAGAATCCGCAGCCGGGGGCGCCGCCCAGCGCCCGGTCAGGGCTGACGCACTGCAAGGCGGCGGCGAAGGCCCGGGCCGTCTGGTTCCGCCCCGCGCCGGGCGGGCCCGTGAACAACCAGGCGTGGGTCATCTTGGACGCCTCGGGGGGCGGCGTGTCCGTGGTGGCGGCGGTGACGAGCGCGTCGGCGTCCCGAGCGGCGGCATCCAGCTGCTCGCTCACCCTCGCCTGCCCCACCAGGTCGTCCCACACGCTCATGGGTCACGCCGCCCTTCGTTCACATTTCGCGGTGCGGGATCCATTGTGCGGGGCGGCACTGACAACGGGTGCCTGAGCGGGCCGGCCCGACGAGTGAGCCGAGCCGACGAGCACCCCAACCACGCCGGGCATCAACCCCGCCCAGCCGACAACACCGGCCGCAGCACCCGTCCAAGCCCCAGCGCCGCCCCCCGTACAGCCCTCCAAGCTCAGCGCCCTCCAAGCTCAGCGCCGCCCGATCTCAGCGCCGTCGGCCCCGCCCGCGGCCCCCGTCCTCGTCGTACTCGTCGTCGTGCGGCCCCAGCAGCTCGTCCGCCAGTGTGGGCAGATCGTCCAGCGGCGTCTCTTCGGCCCAGTCGGACCGAGCCCTGCGCCGGGGCGTCCCCGCCTCGTCGACCTGCGGCATCTCGCGCGTACGTTCCTCCTCGCGGAAGTACGCCGGCGGAACCCGATCCGCACGCTCCTCCCCGGACACGGAGGGCAGCACGGCCGTCTCATCGGCGGCCCCCGGAGGAACCGGCGGCAGCACGGCGGTCTCGTCGGCGGCACCGGGCACCACCGGCGGGAGCACGGCCGTCTCGTCAGCCGCCCCCGAAGGCGCCGGCGGCTGCGGCAGCTTCGCGGTCACCTCGGACTCGGACACCCCGGAAGCGCGGCCACCGGAAGAGCGGCCACCGGAAGAGCGCTCGTCGTCCGTCTCCCGCGGCTCCTCATCGCGCACCGGCCGCAGCACCGTCGTCTCGTCCGACGCTCCGCCCGGCGCCTGCCCCGGCGTCACCACAGGTGTGGGAACCGTCATCGCGTCACTCGGGGCAGCCCCGGCGCCAGGCGCCGCCGGCCTCGGTCCCGCCTGGGCCTGGGCGGCCGCCTGCTCCGCGAGCCGCCGTGCCTCCTCCGCGCGCAGCAGGGCCTCCTCGGCCTTGCGCTGCTTCTCCAGGCGCAGTGCCTCAGCCTCGGCCCGCAGCCGGGCCTCTTCCTCGGCCTGCTTGCGGCGGCGTTCCTCATCGGCCTTGCGGCGCGCTTCCTCCTCGGCGCGCACCTTCTCCTCCGCGAGGAGCCGCTGCCGCTCCTCCTCGGCACGCCGATGCGCGTCCTCGGCCCGCTGCCGGGCCTCCTCCGCCTGCCGTTCGGCCTCGCGCCGCTGCGCCTCCTCCAGCTCGCGCCGCTTGCGCTCCTCCTCCTCGGCGCGCAGCCTGGCGAGCTGCTCCTGGCGCTCACGCTCCAGGCGCTCCTCCTCGGCCTTGCGGGCGGCCTCTTCCTCGGCCTTGCGGCGGGCTTCCTCCTCGGCCTTGCGCCGAGCTTCCTCCTGGGCCTGAATCTCGGCTTCGGACAGCGGCAGCATCTGGTCGAGCCGGTGCCGGACGACCGTGGTCACCGCCTCGGGCTCCTGGCCCGCGTCCACCACCAGGTAGCGCCCGGGGTCGGCCGCGGCCAGCGTGAGGAATCCGGAGCGCACGCGCGCGTGGAACTCCGCCGGCTCCGACTCCAGCCGGTCCGGCGCCTCGGTGAACCGCTCACGGGCGATCTCCGGCGAGACGTCCAGCAGCACGGTCAGGTGGGGTGCGAGTCCATTCGTCGCCCAGCGGTTGATGCGGGCGATCTCCGTCGGCGACAGGTCGCGGCCCGCTCCCTGGTAGGCGACCGAGGAGTCGACGTAACGGTCCGAGATGACGACCGCGCCGCGCTCCAGCGCGGGCCGGACCACCGTGTCGACGTGCTCCGCGCGGTCCGCCGCGTACAGCAGCGCCTCGGCCCGGTGCGACAGGCCCGCGCTCGACACGTCCAGCAGGATCGACCGCAGGCGCTTGCCGACGGGCGTGGCTCCCGGCTCCCGCGTGACGACGACCTCGTGGCCCTTGTTCCTGATCCACTCGGCGAGCGCCTCGGCCTGGGTGGACTTCCCGGCCCCGTCGCCGCCCTCCAGGGCGATGAAGAAGCCGGACGTCACGGGCACCTGCTCCGGGTCGTCCCCACCGAGCAGCGCGTCCCGCAGGTCCTGGCGCAGCGGCACGCCGGAACGGTCGTCGACCTTGGCCAGCACCAGCGCGGCCACCGGCAGCAGCAGCGCCCCGGCCAGCATCAGCGTGAACGCCGCACCGCCGTGGGCGAAGACGAACCTGCCGCTCTCCAGCCGGTGCGGCCCGATCAGCGCGGCGACCAGCGGCGCGATCACCGCGCCGAGCGCCACACAGACCCGTACGACCGCGTGGAGGTGCTCCGTCGTGCGCGGGCGTCGGAATTCCTCGGCCTCCTGGTCGAGGAGGGTGTGCCCGGTGTTGGCGGCCACGCCCGCGCCCATCCCGGCCAGCGCGATGATCAGCAGCACGGTGGTGACGTCCGGGACGAGGCCCGCGGCCAGCAGCGCGACACCGGTGAAGGCGATCACCAGCGCCAGCAGCCGGCGCCGCGACAGGGCGGGCAGCACGGAGGGCGCCGTACGGATGCCGACGACCACTCCGCCGGTCAGCGCGAGCACCAGCAGGCCGTACAGGACCGGTCCGCCGCCCAGGTCCTTGGCGTGCAGCACGGACACGGCGACCCCGGCGGAGACCGCCCCGGCGACGGCCGCGCACGCCGTCACCAGCAGCGGGATCGCACCGGTACGGCCCTTGTCGACGCCCGAGCCCGTCTTGGGGCGGCGCAGGCCCTCGAGCGGCGACCGCGCGCGCGGGGTGCGCGTGCCGGGCAGCTCCAGGAAGGTCAGTACGGACAGGGAGGCGGCGAACAGTCCGGCCGCGACATACGAGGCGAGGGCCGCCTGGTGCTGGTCGAACCAGTCGAGTCCGGTACCGAGCAGGTTGTTGAGCAGGGCGGCGGCGACGAGCGCGGCGGCGGCCATGGGGATCGCCACGAAACCCGTACGCAGTGACAGTCGGCGCAGGGCGTCCATGTGGTCCGGCAGCGGTCGTACCGTCGCGCCCTCCGGCGGCGGGGGCGGCAGCAGCGCGGGCGCCGCGCTCTCCCGGCACACCGTCCAGAAACGCTCGGCCACGCCGGACACGAAGACCGTGACCAGCAGGACGGCCAGCGCGTTGTCCGGCGTCCAGTCGATCCACAGGGGCGCGACGATCAGCAGGGCGGCCCGCAGCCCGTCCGCGCCGACCATGGTCCAGCGCCGGTCGAGCGGGCCCTCCTGGGAGGTGAGCGACGTCAGCGGGCCCAGGAGTACGGCGCCGAAGAGCAGCGTCGCCAGGATGCGCACCCCGAAGACGGTCGCCACTGCGAACGCCACGCCCCGGTACCCACCGCCGAACGGCCCCTCGGCGATCGCCGCCTGAAGTGCCAGCAGGACCAGCACCAGGAGGGCGAGGATGTCGCCGACACCCCCCACCAACTGCGCGCTCCACAGCCGCTTGAGCTGCGGTCGGCGCAGCAGGGCGCGGACGGCACGCTCGCGGGAGTCCGCTGCGAGGGCGTCGTCGGAGGCGGGGTTGGGGGCCGTTGGCTCCTCGGCTCGCGTCATGCTTTCAGCCTATCGGGACCCACCGACAGCCCGGCGCACCCGCCCGAACGTACGCACGCCCCGACACCAAACTGATGCCGAGGCGTTCGTTTTGCGAACCGAAGGTGAAGAACCGGGCCCTCAACCGGGCTCCGAAAGAGCCCGGTTGGACCTCATGGCGCCCGATCGGCCCTCGCGGTGAGGACGGCTCAGTCGTCGCTCGCCGACTTCGAAGCCGTCGTCTTCTTCGCGGTGGTCTTCTTCGCCGTCGTCTTCTTCGCGGCCGTCGTCGTCTTCGCCGCGGTCTTCTTGGCGGCCGTCTTCTTGGCCGGGGCGGCCTTCTTGGCGGTCGTCTTCTTCGCGGGGGCCTTCTTCGCCGTCTTCTTGGCGGGCGCCTTCGCCCGCTTCTCGGCGAGCAGCTCGAAGCCGCGCTCCGGGGTGATCTCCTCGACGCTGTCGCCGGAGCGCAGGGTCGCGTTGGTCTCCCCGTCGGTGACGTACGGCCCGAAACGGCCGTCCTTCACGACGACCGGCTTCTCACTGACCGGGTCGGTGCCCAGCTCCTTCAGCGGCGGCTTGGCGGCCGCGCGACCGCGCTGCTTGGGCTGGGCGTAGATCGCCTGCGCCTCTTCCAGCGTGATCGTGAAGAGCTGCTCCTCGGCCTGGAGGGAGCGCGAGTCCGTGCCCTTCTTCAGGTACGGGCCGTAGCGGCCGTTCTGCGCGGTGATCTCCACGCCGTCCGCGTCGGTGCCGACTACGCGCGGCAGCGACATCAGCTTGAGCGCGTCGTCGAGCGTCACCGTGTCGAGCGACATCGACTTGAACAGCGAGGCCGTACGCGGCTTGACCGCGTTCTTGCCGGTCTTCGGGGTGCCCTCGGGGAGCACCTCGGTGACGTACGGGCCGTAGCGGCCGTCCTTGGCGACGATCGCGTGGCCGGTCTTCGGGTCGTTGCCCAGCTCGAAGTCGCCGCTCGGCTTGGCCAGCAGTTCCTCGGCCATCTCCACGGACAGCTCGTCCGGCGCCAGGTCCTCCGGGATGTCGGCGCGCTGGTGCTGCTCGGTGTCCTTCTCGCCGCGCTCGATGTACGGGCCGTAGCGTCCGACCCGGAGCACGATGCCGTTGCCCACCGGGAACGAGGACACCTCGCGCGCGTCGATCGCGCCCAGGTCGGTCACCAGCTCCTTGAGGCCACCGAGGTGGTCCCCGTCGCCGTTCCCGGCGTCGGCGGCACCGCCCTCACCTGTGCCCTCGCCGAAGTAGAACCGCTTCAGCCACGGCACGGACTGGGCCTCGCCGCGGGCGATGCGGTCGAGGTCGTCCTCCATCTTGGCGGTGAAGTCGTAGTCGACGAGCCGCCCGAAGTGCTTCTCCAGGAGGTTGACCACGGCGAAGGACAGGAAGGACGGCACGAGGGCCGTGCCCTTCTTGAACACATAGCCGCGGTCGAGGATGGTGCCGATGATCGACGCGTACGTCGACGGGCGGCCGATCTCGCGCTCTTCCAGCTCCTTGACCAGCGAGGCCTCGGTGTAGCGGGCCGGGGGCTTGGTGGCGTGCCCGTCGACCGTGATCTCCTCGGCGCTGAGCGCGTCGCCCTCGTTGACCTGCGGCAGCCGGCGCTCGCGGTCGTCCAGCTCGGCGTTCGGGTCGTCGGCGCCCTCGACGTAGGCCTTCAGGAAGCCGTGGAAAGTGATCGTCTTGCCGGACGCGCTGAACTCGACGTCCCGGCCGTCGGCCGCCCTGCCGCCGATCTTGACCGTGACGGAGTTGCCGGTCGCGTCCTTCATCTGGGAGGCGACGGTCCGCTTCCAGATCAGCTCGTAGAGCTTGAACTGGTCGCCGGTCAGTCCGGTCTCGGCAGGCGTGCGGAAGCGGTCGCCCGAGGGACGGATCGCCTCGTGCGCCTCCTGCGCGTTCTTGACCTTCCCTGCGTACGTCCGCGGGGTCGGCGGCAGGTAGTCGGCGCCGTACAGCTGCGTGACCTGGGCGCGGGCGGCCGCCACGGCGGTGTCGCTCAGCGTCGTGGAGTCCGTACGCATGTAGGTGATGTAGCCGTTCTCGTACAGCTTCTGCGCGACCTGCATGGTGGCCTTCGCGCCGAAGCCGAGCTTGCGGCTCGCCTCCTGCTGCAGCGTCGTCGTACGGAACGGGGCGTACGGCGAGCGGCGGTACGGCTTGGACTCGACCGACCGGACGGCGAACTGCGTCTGCTCCAGGGCGGCGGCGAGGGCGCGGGCGTCGCCCTCGTCGAGGTGGAGGGTGTTCGCGCTCTTGAGTTGTCCCAGGGAGTCGAAGTCACGGCCCTGCGCGACCCGCCTGCCGTCGACGGTCTGGAGGCGGGCGACCAGCGACGACGGGTCCGACGAGTCCCCCGCGCGGCCGGTCGCGAAGGTGCCCGTCAGGTCCCAGTACTCAGCAGAACGAAACGCGATGCGCTCGCGTTCCCGCTCCACGACGAGCCGGGTGGCGACGGACTGGACACGGCCGGCCGACAGGCGCGGCATGACCTTCTTCCACAGGACCGGCGAGACCTCGTAGCCGTAGAGGCGGTCGAGGATGCGGCGGGTCTCCTGGGCGTCGACGAGCTTCTGGTTGAGCTGGCGCGGGTTGGCCACGGCGGCCTGGATCGCGGCCTTGGTGATCTCGTGGAAGACCATCCGCTTGACCGGGACCTTGGGCTTGAGTACTTCCTGGAGGTGCCACGCGATGGCCTCGCCCTCGCGGTCCTCATCGGTGGCGAGGTAGAGCTCGTCGGAATCCTTCAGCAGGTCCTTGAGCTTCTTGACCTGCGCCTTCTTGTCGGCGTTGACGACATAGATCGGCTCGAAGTCGTGCTCGACGTCGACGCCGAGGCGGCGGACCTCACCGGTGTACTTCTCCGGCACCTCCGCGGCGCCGTTGGGAAGGTCGCGGATGTGCCCGACGCTCGCTTCGACTACGTAGCCGGGGCCCAGGTAGCCCTTGATCGTCTTCGCCTTGGCAGGCGACTCGACGATGACGAGTCGGCGGCCGCCCTGTGCGGTCTCGCTGGTCGGGGACAACTTCGCTCTTCTCTCCGGTCGAGGCTGGGGCCTCCCCGGGGTCGCTCGGATCCCGGGGTCGGGTGGTGGTGACGCTGCGGAGTGTGACGGTACATCCCGCCCCGTTGTCAAACGGGAAAAGCCCGCAACGGCCACTCGAACGGTAACCCGACTTCCGCCATTCCTGCCGCCCGGAGTGCCCACCGGCCTTTTCGAGCCTTTCCGGAAGAGGCCCTCCCCATTATCCGCCGCGCAGCTCGCGGGCCGTTCTCAGAGTCGGGTGAAGCACCACGTCGCGAAGATCAGCGCGATCACCGAGCCAAGGCCCGCGAGCGTCGCCGATGCGACGGGACTCACACCGTGAGCGACGGGCCGGCGCTGCCGTACCCGGATCGCGGTCCACGCCAGCAGCCCGCCTCCGAACAGGGCGAACACGACCCCAGCGAAGATCGCCGGTCCACTCTCCATGGTTCCGCTCGCCCCTTTTCTCCCGTCCGTGAGCGCTCAGCCCGGCGAGGCTGTCACGCACGGGCGGCGCACAGGCGAACCTCAGGTGAACGCGGAACCGGCGCCACCGCGGACTCTCCGGGCCCTTGGGGCCCAGCAGCCACAACAGCCCCACAGGACCCGGCGCCCTCACCGATCTCCGTGGCCGGGCCACTCCTGCCTGGCCCCGGAGATCGTCTGAATTTGTCGCCCCACAGCACGGTGACCTACTCGGGGCTCTTCCCGCGGCTCATTTCGCCGGGCGCTCGATCGTGTCCGTGCCCTGGTCGGTGCGCGGTGTGGTGCCGCAATCGATCAGCGGGACGGGCGAGTCCTCTCGCCGACGGTTCCGGCCACCTGGCAGGGCCTTTCCCACTTTCCACGGGCACACGATCTCCAAGCGGCGGCAGCCCCCCGGCAGGGTCCTACCGTGCCGGTTCGAGGAACCCCTGCTCCACCAGCAGCCGGATCTGCGCGGGCGTGCGGTCACGCAGCGACACCGGATCCTCGCCCATCAGCTGGGCGATCGCGTCCAGAATTCGTCCTGCACTCAACGAACCATCACACACGCCCGCGAAGCCCGCGCCGACCGTGTCCACCCGGGTCGCCCGGCGCATGCCGCGATGCTGGCGCAGCACCACGTGCTCCGGGTCCTCGGCTCCGGGCAGCCCGACCTGCTCCTGCACGACCTCGCCGACGAGCCTGAAGTGGTCCTCCAGCAGAGCCGCGTCGTCGCGGGCGCGCAGATAGTCGAGCCGGTCGAAGTGCGCCAGCACCGCGTCCCCGAGCGGCTGCTCGACCGGATGCGGCCACTCCTCCACCGTGATCGAGGGCACGGCGGCCGACGCCTTGCGCAGGGTGATCCACCCGAACCCCACGGCCTTCACCTTGCGCGCCTCGAACTCGTCCAGCCATGCGTCGTACCGCGCCTGGTACTCGGCCACGTCACCCCGGTGGTCACCGGCGTCCCTGAGCCACAACTCGGCGTACTGCGTGATGTCCTGGACCTCGCGCTGCACGATCCAGGCGTCGCACCCGCGCGGCACCCACGACCGCAGTCTGTCCTGCCAGTCCTCCCCTTCCACGTGCTGCCAGTTGGCGAGGAACTGCGCGAACCCGCCCTCGTTCAGCCGCTCCCCCGCCCCTTGAACGACCGAGCGGCACAGATCGTCCCCGCCCATCCCGCCGTCGCGGTACGTCAGCCGGGCGCCGGGCGAGATGACGAAGGGCGGGTTCGACACGATCAGGTCGTACGTCTCGCCGTTCCTGAGCGGCTCGAACAGCGAGCCTTCCCGCAGGTCCGCTGCCGGGGCGCCGGACAGCGCGAGGGTGAGCGCGGTGATGTGCAGCGCGCGCGGGTTGAGATCGGTCGCCGTCACGCGCGTGACGTGCTGCGCGGCGTGCAGCGCCTGGATGCCGGAACCGGTGCCGAGGTCGAGGGCGGAGGCGACGGGCGTGCGGACGGTGATGCCGGCGAGGGTCGTCGACGCGCCTCCGACGCCGAGGACGACAGCGGTGTCCGCCTGACGGCCGTCGCTGCCGCTGCCGCCGGCCCCGCCCACCGCGCAGCCCAGGTCGGACACGATGAACCAGTCCTCGCCCCCGGGCCCGCCGTACGGCCGTACGTCCACGGTCGCGGCGATGTCGTCGGAGTCCTGGCCGGCCCGGACCAGCCACCCGCTGTCCAGGCAGGCGTCGACGGGCAGAAAGCCCGCCACGCGCGCGTGCGGCACCGGTTGCTGCAACAGGAAGAGCCGTACGAGCGCCTCCAGCGGGGTGTCTCCCCGGGTCGCCCGGAGCGCGGGCACGGTCTCGCTGCGGGCGAGCGCCGCGTACGCGGGCGCACCGAGCAGTTCGAGCAGCCCGTCTGCGGTGAAGGAGGCCGCTAGCAGGGCCTCCCGCAGCCGGGCGGCGACATCGGGACGGTCGGAGGCGGGCAGGGCAGACAGGCTGGAGTCACTCACGCCCTCATTGTGACCCGCGCCCGCTCCGAAGGTGGCTCAGCTGTCGGTGGCCGCCGCGGACGCGGAGGCCGCCACCTGCTTGCAGCCCTCCTGCTCCAGCAGCGCCTGCTTGGTGTCGCCGCTCGATTCCAGCTTCTTCAGGGCGTCGAGCGCGCTCTTGCGCTGGCTCACGACGTCCTTCATGTCCTTGCCGACCTTGCTCAGCCCGGACGCGAACTTGCCCTGGTCCTTGGTGTTGAGCCCGTCCATCTGCTTCTTCAGGTCGGCGTAGCTCGCGGAGAGCGCGGTGAGCTTCTTGATCGCGTCCTGCTGCTTCTTCGCGCCGTCCTCCACACCGGGAGGCGCTCCGGCCTCGGCGAGCAGGGTCGCGCGCGCCTTGAAGCCGTCGGAGAGGTCCTGGAAAGCCTTGGCGTCGACCTTCTGGAGTTCCGCGGGCGGGCTGTCCTTGGCCGCCTTCGTGATCGCGCTGTCGGCCGCCGCGATCTTCGCGTTCTGCGTCGGCGCCGTGTCGCAGATCTGCTTGGCCCAGGCGTCCAGCTCCGGGTTGCCCTCGTCGCTCGTGCATCCCGTCAGCGCCAGCACCAGCACCGCACCGCCGGACAGTGCGGCCGTGAGCTTCTTGTTCACCGGTTCGGTCCCTTCCGTGGCTCTCGGCCAACGGACCTTACACGCCGCGCGGGAGACACCGATGCACCGAATGCAGCATTAGTGACGTTATAAGACTCTTTACACCATGTGAGAGAAGGGTCACGGCTAGGGCGTGAACACGCACAAGGCGGGCGGGCGGCACGCCAACGCGCGCCACCCGCCCGCTTCTTGAGCTGGGCCGTCGTAAGACCGCCTACGAAACCACCGCGGGGTCGGCCGGTTTGGCCACCCTGTCCGCGTTGCCTTCGTCACCCATGGCGATGCCTCGCCGCTTGGAGACGTAGACCGCGCCGACGATCACAAGGAGCGAGAGCACGGCGATCACGACCCGTACGCCCACGTTCTTGTCCTCGCCGTAGCTGAACTGGATGACCGCGGGCGCGATGAGCAGCGACACCAGGTTCATCACCTTCAGCAGCGGGTTGATCGCGGGACCGGCGGTGTCCTTGAAGGGGTCGCCGACCGTGTCGCCGATCACCGTGGCGGCGTGGGCCTCACTGCCCTTGCCGCCGTGGTGACCGTCCTCGACGAGCTTCTTGGCGTTGTCCCAGGCGCCGCCGGAGTTGGCGAGGAACACGGCCATCAGCGTGCCGGCGCCGATCGCGCCCGCCAGGAACGCGCCGAGCGCGCCGACACCGAGCGTGAACCCGATGAAGATGGGCGCCACCACGGCGAGCAGGCCGGGCGTGGCGAGCTCGCGCAGGGCATCCCGGGTGCAGATGTCGACGACCTTGCCGTACTCCGGCTTCTCCGTGTAGTCCATGATCCCGGGCCGCTCACGGAACTGCCGTCGTACCTCGTAGACCACGGAACCCGCCGACCGCGACACGGCGTTGATGGCGAGTCCGGAGAAGAGGAAGACGACCGCCGCGCCCGCGATGAGGCCGACGAGGTTGTTGGGCTGCGAGATGTCCATCATCAGGCTCATCGGCGCTCCGTCGCCGCTGAGTTTCTCGCCCACGTCCCGCGCGCCGGTGGTGATGGCGTCGCGGTACGACCCGAAGAGCGCCGCCGCCGCCAGGACGGCGGTGGCGATGGCGATGCCCTTGGTGATGGCCTTGGTGGTGTTGCCGACCGCGTCCAGGTTGGTGAGCACCTGGGCGCCCGCGCCCTCGACGTCGCCTGACATCTCGGCGATGCCCTGCGCGTTGTCGGAGACCGGCCCGAAGGTGTCCATGGCGACGATCACACCCACCGTGGTGAGCAGACCGGTGCCGGCCAGTGCCACCGCGAACAGCGCCAGCATGATCGACGTGCCGCCGAGCAGGAACGCCCCGTACACGCCGAGGCCGATCAGCAGGGCGGTGTAGACGGCCGATTCGAGACCCACGGAGATGCCGGCGAGCACGACGGTGGCGGGACCGGTGAGCGAGGTCTTGCCGATGTCGAGGACCGGGCGGCGGTTGGTCTCGGTGAAGTAGCCGGTCAGCTGCTGGATGACAGCGGCCAGCAGGATGCCGATCCCGACCGCGACGAGCGCGAGGATCCGCGGGTCGCCGTCCTTGGCGGCGATCGCCGCGTCGGTGACGCCGTCGAGGTCGGCGTACGACGACGGCAGGTAGACGAACACGGCGATCGCGACCAGCACGATCGAGATCACCGCGGAGATGAAGAACCCGCGGTTGATCGCGGTCATGCCGCTGCGGTCGGTCCGGCGCGGAGCCACGGCGAAGATGCCGATCATCGCCGTGATCACGCCGATCGCGGGCACGATCAGCGGGAAGGCGAGCCCGGAGTCACCGAACGCCGCCGATCCGAGGATCAGCGCGGCGACCAGGGTCACGGCGTACGACTCGAAGAGGTCGGCCGCCATGCCCGCGCAGTCGCCGACGTTGTCGCCCACGTTGTCGGCGATGGTCGCGGCATTGCGCGGGTCGTCCTCCGGAATGCCCTGCTCGACCTTTCCGACCAGGTCGGCGCCGACGTCGGCGGCCTTGGTGAAGATGCCGCCGCCGACCCGCATGAACATCGCGATCAGCGCGGCACCGAGTCCGAATCCTTCGAGCACCTTCGGCGCGTCGGCCGCGTAGACCAGCACCACACAGGAGGCGCCCAGCAGACCGAGCCCCACTGTGAACATGCCGACTACGCCGCCCGTACGGAAAGCGATCTTCATGGCTTTGTGGGAGACGGCGGTGAGATCCTTTTCCGGTTCACCCTCCGCCGGGGTCGCTTCCCGTGCGGCCGCGGCGACGCGCACATTGCTGCGCACGGCGAGCCACATGCCGATATAGCCGGTGGCCGCCGAGAACCCGGCGCCGATCAAGAAGAACACCGATCGGCCGATGCGCTGATTCCAGTCGTCCGCGGGCAGCAGCAGGAGCAGGAAGAACACGACGACGGCGAATACGCCGAGTGTCCGCAACTGCCGGGCCAGATAGGCGTTGGCACCTTCCTGGACCGCGCCTGCGATCTCCTTCATGCTCTGGGTGCCCTCGCCCGCTGCGAGCACCTGGCGCACGAGAACGCCGGCGACCACCAGCGCTGCCAGCGCGACAACGCCGATGACCGTGATGATGATCCGGTTGTCGTCGGTGAGCACTGCGGCTGCGAGGGTTGTGGGGTGGTCAATCTGATGAGGGGTAGAAAGCCCCGCCATTCGTCCTCCTTGACGCTTGGGCTGAGCTCAAGATGTGGACGGATTCTAGGTACCGGAACCTGATCAAAACAGATGGCGGTAAACGGAATTAGCCTTCACATGCCGTTCAGCAAATGATCGACATCACGCCACTGAACCCGAAAGTGCTAATGCCTCAAAACCATTGACGCCCGCATTTACTTGATCAAATTACTGGAAGGTTGATCGTGAATTCCTTCACGAATTCCCCTGCGCCGATGACGAAAACGCGAAGGGGCCCTGCTGAGCAGGGCCCCTTCGCGTGGAGAGTGAGTCGAGCAGAGAGTGATTCGGGTCGACAGCTCGTCAGGTGAGCACCGCGGCCGGCGGTGTGGTCGGCCAGGTCATACGAATCAACCCGCCGTGCTCCCCCGCGGAGACCTCCACGTCGTCGACGAGACCGCTGATGACCGCGAGGCCCATCTCGTCCTCCTCGGCATCCACTTCCCCGTCGTCGCCCGCGACGCCGTCTGCCCGCTCACCGGGAACGGAACGCGGCGCCTCGTCACCGACCTCGATGGAGAATGCCTTCTCCTCCTCGATCAGCGACACCTTCACCGGCGCCGTGATGCCGACGCTCTGATGCAGTCCGACGGCACGGGTGCAGGCCTCACCGACAGCGAGCCTGACCTCGTCCAGGACGGCCTCGTCCACTCCGGCCCTGCGCGCCACCGCTGCCGCCACCAGACGGGCGGTCCTGACGTGCTCGGGCAGCGCGCTGAAGCGGAGTTCAACGGTGGCCATGCATCCCCCTCCGAACTACGGGCGTGCTGTCCGGAGGACCGGGCTGCCGAAAGCCCGGTCCCCCTTCTCTTTCAACTTCTGCCGCCCCGGGCACGCCCTGCGGCGGGCCCGGGTCCGGTGGTCAGTCGGTCGCCGCCACCGCTTCCTCGACCGAGGTGTGGATCGGGAACACCTTGGTGAGGCCGGTGATACGGAAGATCTTGAGAATGCGCTCCTGGTTGCAGACCAGGCGCAGGGAGCCCTCATGGGCACGCACACGCTTCAGGCCGCCGACCAGCACGCCGAGCCCGGTGGAGTCGAGGAAGTCCACGCCCTCCATGTCTACGACGAGGTGGAAACTCCCGTCGTTCACCAGCTCGACCAGCTGCTCGCGCAGCTTGGGCGCGGTATATACGTCGATTTCGCCACCGACCTCGACGACCGTACGATCGCCGACGGTACGGGTCGACAGGGACAGGTCCACGGATCCTCCAGCACCTTGCTAATCGAGCGGTCGTCCCTCGGGACACCTCGGCTTACAGCCCCCAGGACGGTTCGCCAGCCGCGATGGCATTCAATCACTTACCGGCAGGCGTGCACGACGCCTTGGTCCCATTGTCCGTCACGCCAGTGACACACTCGGTGCCGATGGCCAAGAATCACCGATCCGATCGATCCCCGACGGGCCCCGTTTCCCGGGTGGACCCGGGCGCGGTGCTGGGCCGACTCGCCTCGGGGCCGAGCCGGGCTTCGCGCATCACTCATACGGAGCATGTGCCCCCGCGCGAGGGTCGCCATGCCGTCTGGCCCGACCGGATCCGTGCGGAGATCATCGCCGCGGTGCAGACTGCGGGAATCGAACATCCCTGGGCCCACCAGGCACGCGCCGCCGAGCACGCCCTGGACGGGGACTCGGTGGTCGTCGCCACGGGCACGGCGTCCGGCAAGTCCCTGGCCTACCTCGTGCCGGTCCTCTCGACGCTTCTGGACGGTTCCGAGGCGCCGAACGGCCGCGGCGCCACGGCTCTCTACCTGGCTCCCACCAAGGCTCTTGCGGCGGACCAGTGCCGTTCGGTGAAGGAACTTTCACATACGCTGGGCAATTCTGTTCGCCCAGCTGTGTACGACGGCGATACTCCATTCGAGGAACGCGAGTGGATCCGCCAGTACGCCAACTACGTCCTCACCAACCCCGACATGCTGCACCGCGGCATACTCCCGTCCCACCCCCGCTGGTCCTCCTTCCTGAAGGCTCTGAAGTATGTCGTCATCGACGAGTGCCACACCTACCGCGGCGTCTTCGGCTCCCATGTCGCCCAGGTCCTGCGCCGTCTGCGCCGCCTCTGCGCCCGCTACGGCGCCTCTCCCGTCTTCCTGCTGGCCTCCGCGACCTCCGCGGAGCCCGCGGTGGCCGCCCGCCGTCTCACCGGCCTTCCCGTGGTCGAGGTCGCCGACGACGCCTCCCCGCGCGGCGAGCTCGTCTTCGCCCTCTGGGAGCCCCCGCTCACCGAGCTCCAGGGCGAGAAGGGTGCCCCTGTCCGCCGTACCGCCACCGCCGAGACGGCCGACCTGCTGACCGACCTCGCCGTCCAGGGCATCCGCTCGGTCGCCTTCGTCCGCTCCCGGCGTGGCGCCGAGCTGATCTCGGTCATCGCCCAGGAACGCCTCGCCGAGGTCGACCGCTCCCTCGCCCGGCGTGTCGCGGCGTACCGCGGCGGTTACCTCCCCGAGGAGCGCCGTGCCCTGGAACAGGCCCTCCACTCCGGCGAACTTCTCGGTCTGTCCGCCACCACCGCCCTGGAACTCGGCATCGACGTCTCCGGCCTCGACGCCGTCCTGATCGCCGGCTACCCGGGCACGCGCGCGTCCCTGTGGCAGCAGGCGGGCCGGGCGGGCCGCTCCGGGCAGGGCGCGCTGGCCGTCCTGGTCGCCCGCGACGACCCGCTGGACACCTACCTCGTCCACCACCCCGAGGCCCTGTTCGACCGTCCGGTGGAGTCGACGGTCCTCGACCCCGACAACCCGTACGTCCTGGCCCCCCACCTGTGTGCGGCGGCCGCGGAGATCCCGCTGACGGACGAGGATCTGGCACTGTTCGGCCCGGCAGCCGAGGCGTTGTTGCCGCAGCTGGAGGCCGCGAAGCTGCTGCGCCGCCGCACGAAGGCCTGGCACTGGACGCGCCGGGAGCGGGCCGCCGACCTGACCGACATCCGGGGCGGCGGCGGCCGACCGGTTCAGGTGGTCGAGTCCGGGACCGGGCGGCTGCTCGGCACGGTCGACGCGGGCGCCGCGCACGGTTCGGTGCACGAGGGCGCGGTCCACCTGCACCAGGGCCGGACGTACCTGGTGCGTTCCCTCGACCTGGAGGACTCGGTCGCCCTGGTCGAGGAGGCGGCCCCGCCGTACTCGACGGTCGCCCGCGACACGACGTCGATCTCCGTCCTGGAGACGGACATCGAGGTCCCGTGGGGCGACGGCCGCCTGTGCTACGGCTCCGTCGAGGTCACCAACCAGGTGGTCTCCTTCCTGCGCCGCCGTCTGATCACCGGCGAAGTACTGGGCGAGACGAAACTCGACCTCCCTCCTCGTACGCTGCGCACCCGCGCGGTGTGGTGGACGGTCACCGAGGACCAGCTGGACGAGGCCCGGATCAACCCGGAGATCCTCGGCGGCGCCCTGCACGCCGCCGAGCACGCCTCCATCGGCCTGCTTCCCCTCTTCGCGACCTGCGACCGCTGGGACATCGGCGGCGTGTCGATCCCGCTGCACCCCGACACGCTGCTCCCCACGGTCTTCGTCTACGACGGCCACCCCGGCGGCGCGGGCTTCGCGGAACGTGCCTTCCACACCGCCCGCACCTGGCTCACGGCCACCCGTGAGGCCATCGCCTCCTGCGAGTGCGACGCCGGCTGCCCGTCCTGCATCCAGTCCCCCAAGTGCGGCAACGGGAACGATCCGCTGCACAAGCGGGGGGCCGTGCGGCTGCTCACGGTGCTGCTGCGGGGCGCACCGGAGGAGAAGGCGGACTCCGCCCTGGACCGGGAGGGGGAGCCCGTCCTGGATCCCGAGCGGCCAGAGGAGCGGGCGGTGGCCCCGCAACCGGTCAGGGACCCTGCGTCGAACGGTTCGTCACCGCTGGGCCGAACGGCGGATTCCCCGACCGCGGGTCGTCCGTCGGCCGGTCGTCCGCCCCCGTAGGACCGAACGGCGGGGACCCGGTCGGCGGGTTCGCCCCGGGCGCCCCCGCAGGCCCCGCCCGAGCCCTTACCTCCGCCGCGAACGGCCCCCGGCCTGATGCCGCCGTCACGTCCGACATGTCCCCCACCAGCACGCACCGCACGAGCCGCACACCTTGCGCCCGAGCCACCCGTTCAGCGCTGCCGCAGGCCGCCGTACCGCCCTTTGCCCAGTGGTCGGCCGCCGCCAGCGCCGCGAGATCCGCACCGCCGGCCGCCCGGTGTCGGCTTACGACGGCGTGCCCCAGGGCGAGTACGACGCCGAAGACGATACAGAGCACGGTGATGGCACCGACGCTCCAGACGGTGGCGGAACCTCGGTCGGAGCGCAGGCCGGCGGCAGGTCCTCTGAGGGCGTGTCGGCCGATGGCCCGCCACCGGGTCGCATGTCGGCCGATGGCACGCCACCGGGCTGAGGGCCGGCCGATGACTGCTCTGCGGCCCCGTGAGAAACCCTTCCTCATGCCCCCTCCCCCACCCTCTCCTCCGCCATCGCCACGGCCTCTTCCCGTACCTCGAAGGGGAGACCACGCAGCACCGGCGGCTTGGCCACGACGACCACGCGGACCTCGTCCCCCTTCCGCCCCACCGTGACCGTCGCGCCGCGCGGTGCGGCCTCACGGGCCACCTCGATGACCGTGTCGGCCGGATCCTGTCGGGCTGCCGCGCGGGCGCCCGTCCGCGCGGCGTCCACGCACTGGATCTGCGCGGCCACCATGAGCAGCCCCCACACCAGCGCCATCGCGAACATCACCAGGACAGGAAGCACGACAGCCGACTCCGCCGTCACGAACCCCCGGTCCGACCGCAGGCCCGACCGCCGCTCGCTCCCGCGCTCACATCCGCGCATCGAGGGCCTGCTTCACGATGTCCTGAAGCTCCGCGCTGACCTGCCCGCTCGTGACGACCTTGTGGAGCACCACGGCGAACGCCACCGCCGCGACGATCCCCATCGCGTACTCGGAGGTGACCATCCCCGCGTCACCCCGCGCCGCCCGCGCCCTGCACACCAGGGCACGCAACTGCGCCCGAACCGCCTTGTACATCTCAACCCCCGTATGACTCAGTCGTGTTGAAATCAGTTGTTGAAGCCGACGCTTGAAGCCGGCTGTGGGACATCTGCTGCCGAACTCCGAACTCCGAAGTCGGAACTCGGCACTCGGCACTCCGTCTACTGACCGGCGGCAGCTGCCGCCCGTCGCCCCGTCACCCACCACCCCCTCCCAGCACCCCGCCCGCGAGCCCGATCACCACCGGCGCCACACCGACCGCGATGAACGCGGGCAGGAAGCACAGCCCCACCGGCGCGGAGACCATGACGGCCGCCCGTCTGGCCCGTTCCGTCGAGGTGCGGGCCCAGTCGGCGCGGGCCTCCGCGGCGAGCCGCGCGACCGGTCCGGCCGCCGGGAGCCCCGACACATCGGCCCGTTCCAGCAGCCGCGCCAGCGCCCCGGCCCGTGGCAACGACGCCAGCCGCTGCCATGCCTCACCCGGCTCACCACCCAGCCGCACCTCCGCGGCGCCCCGCGCCAGCACGCCCCCCACGGGGCCGCCCAGCGCCTCGCCGACGGCCTGGGCCGCGATCACCGGACCGGCTCCCGCAGCGATGCAGGCCGCCAGCAAGTCCGCCGCGAGCGGAAGTTGCCGAGCGACCTCACCGGCGTCGTAGTCCTCGACGGCACCGACCGCATCCTGCCGCCGCCGCCAGAACCACAGCCCGCCCGCGACGACCAGCCCCACCGCCACACCGGCGACACCGCCGACGAGCGCCCAACCGGCGGCCACGACCGCCCCCATGGGCAGCGCGCGCCGCAGGCCGTGCCGGACGTCGACCCGTCGGCGGGACGAGTCCACGGTCGACACAACGTCGACTGTCGGCATCAACTGGGCGAGCCGTCGCCGGGCCCTCCGCTCGTGCCGGGCCGCGGCCCACCAACGCAACAGCCACCCTGCGGCCAGCGCCACCCCCACAGCCGTCCCCAACCTGTGGACAACCTCCGCGCTCACACCATCACCTCCCTCTCACACCCCGACCGGTTCGAGTCCTCACGCCGCCTCCGCTCCCCGCACGATCCGCATCGCCCACCACATCCCCAGCCCCTCCAGGGCTCCGCCCACCACCAGGCACCCGATCCCCGCACCGGTATGCAGCAGCACACGCAGCGGCTCAGCTCCCATCGCGGCACCGAGCAGCAGCCCGAGGACCGGCAGAGCGGCGAGCATCACCACCGTCGACCGAGCACCGGCCAACTGGGCTCTGAGCTCGGCACGTTGATCCCGTTCGGCCCGTAGTGCCCCTTCCAGCCGGTCGAGCCCGGCCGCGAGCCCCGCGCCTTGGTCCACGGCCACCCGCCAACACGCCGCCAGGCCCAACAGGCCCTCGGCGCCTGGCTGCCGACCCGCGGCGGCGAGCGCGCCCGGCACATCTCCGCCGAACCGCGCCGCCGCCAGCACCGCGGCCTGCGCCCCACCGAGCCCAGCCGAGTCCCGCGCCGCCCACAGCAACGCCTCACCCGGCTGCCGTCCCGCCCGCACCTCTCCGGCCAGTGCTCCGCACAGCGCGATCACCGCGCCCCCTCGACGTTCCCGCGCCCGCCGCGCCTCCCCGGCCAGCCGCACCCGCCGCAGCAACGGCACCCCGACCGCCCCCGCGACGACCGGCAGCAGCGACGACCCCAGCACGGCCAACGCCAACCCGACGGCCGGCGCCCACCACTCGGCTCGCAATCTCCCTCGCAGCCGCCGCAGCCTCTCGGCCAGTTGCCGCCAGTCGGGCGGACCGGCACCCACCGCCCCACCGCCCGCGAGCAGCAACTGAGCCCGCCTCGCCCCGGAGTCCGGCCCGCCCAGCAGGCAGACCACCGCCCCGAGACACACGACGGCCGCGCCCCACGTCATCTCACCCACTCAACCCACCGAGCCCCTCATGCCACCGAACCCCGCACGCCACCGACTCCCTCGCGTCACCGAACCCCGCACGTCACTGACTCCCTCACGTCACCGAACCCCGCATGTCACGATCACCACGCCCCTCCTGCGCGCCCCCGCCCGTACCCACACGGCCCCGGCGCCCCTCGTCGCCCTCTCTCCCCAGCAGTCCCCGCAGCCGCTCCCACCCCCGCTCGCAGACGAACCCCTCCGCGCGCCACCGCAGCGCCGGCACCGTACGGACCAACCCCGACGGCTCCCGCTCCAGCACATGCACCTCGGCGATCCGCCGACGCCCGGTCCGGTCGCGTACGAGATGGAGTACGACCGATAGCGCGGACGCCAACTGGCTGTGCAGCGCGGCGCGGTCGAGCCCGGCCGCCGTGCCGAGGGCCTCCAGCCGGGTCGGGACGTCGGCCGCAGCGTTGGCGTGGACAGTCCCGCAGCCTCCTTCGTGGCCGGTGTTCAACGCGGCCAGCAGGTGGACCACTTCGGCCCCGCGCACCTCGCCCACGACCAGCCGGTCCGGCCGCATCCGCAGCGCCTGTCGCACCAGGTCCTCGAGGGTGACGAGCCCGGCGCCCTCCTGGTTGGCGGGTCTGCTCTCCAGCCTTACGACATGGGGGTGTTCCGGCCTGAGCTCCGCCGAGTCCTCCGCGAGTACGATCCGCTCGCCGGCCCCGACCAGCCCGAGCAACGCGCTCAGCAGCGTCGTCTTGCCGCTGCCGGTCCCGCCGCTGATGAGGAAGGACAGCCGCGCGTCGACCAGCGCCCGCAGCACCCGGTCCCCACCCGGCGGCACCGTGCCGGCCGCGACCAGCTCGTCGAGCGTGAACGCCCTGGGCCGTACGACCCGCAGTGAGAGGCAGGCGCAGCCGACGGCGACCGGTGGCAGCACCGCGTGCAGCCGGGTCCCGTCGGGGAGCCGGGCGTCCACCCAGGGCCGCGCGTCGTCCAGTCGTCGCCCGGCGACCGCGGCGAGGCGTTGCGCGAGGCGTCGTACGGCCGCCGCATCCGGGAAGAACACGTTGGTCAGCTCAAGGCCACCGCCCCGGTCCACCCAGACCCGGTCCGGCGCCGACACCAGCACATCCGTCACCGACGGATCGGCGAGCAGCGGCTCCAGCGGGCCGCTGCCGACCAGTTCGGACCGCAACTGCTCGGCGGCCCCGAGGACTTCGGCGTCTCCCAGTACCCTGCCTTGTTCCCGCAGGGCCTGCGCCACGCGCGCGGGCGTCGGCTCGCCGCCGCTCTCGGCCAACCACTGCCGCACCCCGTCGAGCAGCCCCAACGGCATACCTGGCCCGGTGACCGTCCTGTTCGATGCCCATGGCCCGGCCGTGGGGCCGCCTCGATCGCCCGACTCCCGCCGCTCGGTGGCCGCACTCTTCGCGACCTCCGGCCGCCGCCGCGCCACAACGGCGCTCGTCGAACCGTGCGGCACCCGCCGCGCCGCGACGGCGCCCACCGAATCGTCCGGCCCGAACCGCGCTACAGCTTCGCTCGCCGAGCCCTCCATCGCCCATCTCGGTGTGGCCCTACGGACTGTCCCGGCCTCCGTCCCGCGCGACCTCCACCGCTCAGGGGACGCCCGCACCGAGCCACCGCTCACCCGATCGGGCCCCGAAGCCGTACTGACGCCCTCACCCATGCCGCCCCTCAGGTCGTCGCTCATGCCGCCCTCGCCTCAAGCAGCGCGCGCTCCCAGAACTCCTGGCAGAACCGCGCCAGCGGCCCCCGCCGTACCGCCCCCGGAGGCTCCTTGCTCTCGTGCGGCGGCAGCAGTCCCGACTCCAGCGGCACCTCACCCAGCAGCGGCAGCTCCAGCAGACGCGCCACCTCGCGGTCGTCGAGCCCGGGCGCGTACGGCCCGCGTACCGCCACCCGCAGATCCCGCAGGACCAACTGGACCGCGGAGGCCACCTGCCGGGCGGCCGCGACGGCGCGCAGTTCGGCGGGGACCACGAGGATGCCGATATCGAGTTGGGCGAGGGCCTCCGCCGTCCCGTCGTCGATACGGCGGGGCAGGTCGACGACGACCGTGCCGCCCCGGCGCCGGGCCGCGGCGAGCACCGCGCGCATCGCCGGCGGTGGGACGGCGACGCAGGCGCCGCGATCCCAGCTCAGGACCCGCAGCGAGTGCAGTCTCGGCAGCGACTCCTCCAGGGCGCCGCTGCCGAGCCGCCCGCGCGAGCCGGCGAACGCGGGCCAGCGCAGGCCGTCGGCCGCCTCGCCGCCGAGGACCACGTCGAGTCCGCCACCCAGCGGATCGCCGTCCACGAGCAGCGTGCGCAGCCCCTCACGCGCGGCGGTCACGGCGAGGGCACACGCGAGCGTGGAAGCCCCGGCCCCACCGCGTCCGCCGATGACGCCGACGGTGAGAGCAGGACGGCCGACGCCCTCGGCGACGTCGGCGATGCGGTCGACCAGCCACTGCTCGCCGTCGGGCAGCATCAGGACGTGATCGGCGCCGATCTCGACGGCCCGGCGCCAGACCCCGGAGTCGTCCTGATCTCGGCCGACGAGCACCACTCCTCGTCTGCGGGCGACCCCGCGCACGCGGCGTGCGGCGTCGTCGCCGACCAGGACGAGCGGCGCGGCCTCCCAGCCACCCCTGGTCTCGGGCACTCCGTGGTGGACCTCGGGTGTGGCGCCTGCCGCCGCGCACGGCGCAACAGATCGTCGAGCAGTTCGGCGTCCTCCGTGACGATCAACGGCTTGCCCGGCCGCCCTGAGGCGGCGGACGGCGGATCGTCTGTGACGACTGCGGTCACGGTTTCCGTCCCCCTTCGCTGCATCACTCGCGCAGCCCTGCGGCCCCGCGATTCCCATACGTGTGAAGAACCGGCAACCGGCCTCCATATGAACGGCCGATACGAACCGGCCAAACACGCCCGACTAACCAGAACCGGCCATGAAGTCGGCCTGAGCGGTGCGCGTTGGAATCACGGTGCAGCGATCCCGGAAATCGTGTGGATCTTGGTCGATAACTGTGGACAACTCGGTGGTTGTGAATATCGCCGTCACCCAAACCGGTGACCCCCGCACCGACCTCTGTGCGACTTCCGCAGAGCAGCGCGACAGCTACACACAGTGACGGATCATGGGCATGCAGACCGGGCGTCCTCAGACGCCTCGCTGCGGCCTCTCGGCCACGCTGAAAAGAGGAAAACCCACCCGGACATGCGACGACCCCCGCCGGGGGGGAGAGCGGGGGTCGTCTCCACGGCCGACTCGGGGGGGGAGGAGTCGGACCGGGTTAGCACGGTCGCGAACGATCCGTGACTTCCATGGTGTACCCGAGAGCCCTCTCAGGCAAACCCACGCGCCCACCTTACGCCGAATGGGCTGCACCTATGCTCAGGGTCGTGGAAAACCACTCCTTGCCCCGCACAGCGGCCTTCTTTGACCTGGACAAGACGGTCATTGCGAAGTCGAGCACGCTCACGTTCAGCAAGTCGTTCTACCAAGGCGGTCTGATCAACCGTCGGGCCGCCTTGCGAACCGCATATGCCCAGTTCGTCTTCCGCCTGGGCGGTATGGACCATGACCAGATGGAGCGCACACGCGAGTACCTCTCCGCGCTCGTCCGCGGCTGGAACGTCCAGCAGGTCAAGGAGATCGTCGCCGAGACGCTGCACGACCTGATCGACCCGATCATCTACGACGAGGCAGCCTCCCTCATCGAGGAGCACCACACCGCAGGTCGTGATGTGGTGATCGTCTCCACGTCGGGCGCCGAGGTGGTCGAGCCGATCGGCGAATTGCTCGGCGCCGACCGCGTGGTGGCCACGCGCATGGTCGTGGGCGAGGACGGCTGCTTCACCGGGGAGGTGGAGTACTACGCGTACGGCCCTACCAAGGCCGAGGCGATCAAGGAGCTGGCCGAGTCCGAGGGCTACGACCTCTCCCGCTGCTATGCCTACAGCGATTCGGCCACCGACCTGCCGATGCTCCAGTCCGTCGGCCACCCGCACGCCGTGAATCCCGACCGCGCACTGCGTCGCGAGGCACTCGCGCGCGGGTGGCCGATTCTCGACTTCCATCGCCCCGTTCGGCTCAAGCAGCGGCTTCCGTCCTTCTCCGTGCCGCCGCGCCCCGCCCTCGTCGCCGCCGCGGCGGTAGGAGCGGCGGCGGCCACCGCGGGCCTCGTCTGGTACGCGAGCCGACGCCGTTCCACGCTCGCCTGAACTGCCCTTCCCGGGTTTCACACACCTCGTTCGACACACCGAAGTCCGTTTGTCTCCGTTTTGCGAACAAAAGTAAAGAACTGTGGCCAGGCCTTCCGCTTGGTTGGGTCCTGGAGTACAAAGGACTCAACGGCCCGCGAGACCAAGGACATCCGAGAGGATCACCTTAAATACGCATTTGGCCCCACGGACCGAGCATGAACATTGGGCACCCACGCGACGTCGACCCGTCGATTACGGGCCAGCCGCACCAGGTGACGGGCAAAGTTCCCGACCTGATGGGCAACATATCGAGGACGCTTGGTAACCCGGTGAACATGCCAGCGGCGGTACGAATCCTCGTACCGCCGCAACTCTTATGAGCCCCCGCGCGGGGCTTTTCGTGTTTTACGACACCCCACGCGCGCGTGCTTTACGCCGCGCCGCGCTGAAGCGCCTCACAGACGGCCGTCGACTCGCGCGCCCCGAGCTCGATCGCCTTGCCACAGTGGGCGATCCAGGCGGCCATGCCTTCGGGGGTTCCGGAGACGTAACCGTCGAATGCCGCGAGATAGGCCGCGCGACCCAGTTCCGCGTGACCCACCTCGGCGGGGCAGACGGACTTCGGGTCCAGTCCGCTGCCGACCAGGACGATGCGTTCGGCCGTGCGCGCGATCAAGCCGTTGCGGCTGGTGAAGGGGCGCAGGGCGAGAAGCTCACCGTGCACGACGGCGGCCGTCACCAGTGCGGGCGCCGAACCGCCGGCGATGATCAGCTCGGACAGCCCCTCCAGCCGGCCGTGCACCTCCGCCGCGCTCGGCAACGGCAGCTCGACCAGTGGCTCGTCGACGGGCTCGTCCCCCTGCCGCGGCCGTCCGACCCGGTCGTCATTGCTCGCCGCGGCCACCAGGTGCAGCCGGGCCAGCACCCGAAGCGGCGACTGCCGCCAGATGGACAGCAGTTGCCCCGCCTCGGCCGTCAACCGCAGGGACGCGCCCATGACGCGCGCCTCGTCGTCACCGCTGAAGTCGGTTCGCCGACGCACCTCTTCGAGCGCCCAGTCGGCCCCGGACAGCGCCGCGGAGCCGCGGGCCCCGCGCAGGGCCGCCTCGGAGGTGATCTCGTTGCTGCGACGCCGCATGATCCGGTGCCCGTACGTGCGGTCCACAGCCTTGCGCACGGACTCCACGGACTCGGGCACTCCGGGCAGTGAACCGAGGGCCGCGAGCGGATCGGCGGCCGCGCCTGTCGTACTCATGAGTACGACACTACGCACCCCGGGCCCGCACCCCACGATCGAGTGGCCTTCTTCACGCACTCCCGCCACGTACAGCTATCACGCGACTACCCTTCGTGAACATGAAAATTGCTTTCGTCGGGAAGGGCGGCAGCGGCAAGACGACCCTGTCCTCCCTGTTCATTCGCCACCTCGCCGCCGCCGGTGCGCCCGTGGTCGCCGTCGACGCCGACATCAACCAGCACCTGGGAGCCGCCCTCGGCCTCGACGAGACGGAGGCCGCCGCGCTGCCCGCGATGGGCGAGCGGCTTTCGGCGATCAAGGACTGCCTGCGCGGCTCCAATCCTCGGATCGACTCCGCCCGGACCATGATCAAGACGACACCGCCCGGCGACGGGTCGCGGCTGCTGCGGGTGCGCGAGGACAACCCGGTGTACGACGCCTGCGCCCGGCCGGTGGAACTCGACGGCGGCGCCGTCCGTTTGATGGTCACCGGCCCCTTCACGGACTCCGATCTGGGGGTCGCCTGCTACCACTCGAAGACAGGGGCGGTGGAGCTGTTCCTGAACCACCTGGTGGACGGCCCCGACGAGTACGTCGTGGTCGACATGACGGCGGGCTCGGACTCCTTCGCCTCGGGCATGTTCACCCGCTTCGACATCACGTTCCTCGTCGCCGAGCCGACCCGGAAGGGGGTCTCCGTCTATCGCCAGTACAGGGAGTACGCCCGCGACTTCGGCGTCATCCTGAAGGTCGTCGGCAACAAGGTGCAGGGTCAGGACGACCTCGACTTCCTCCGCGCCGAGGTCGGGGACGACCTGCTGGTGACCATCGGGCACTCGGACTGGGTGCGCTCCATGGAGAAGGGCCGCCCGCCCCGGTTCGAGTTCCTGGAGGATGCCAACCAGCTCGCCCTGCGCCGGCTGCGCACGGCCGCGGACGCGACCTACGAGCTGCGGGACTGGGAGCGCTACACCCGCCAGATGGTGCACTTCCACCTGAAGAACGCCCGGTCCTGGGGAAACGAGCGCACCGGGGCCGATCTGGCGGCGCAGATCGATCCCGGCTTCGTCCTCGGCGAGAACGCCCTCGCCCGCCCCGAGGACAACTCGCGTCTGACTCCTACTGCTTGACCGCAGGCGCCCCGGGCACTCCCTTCGGGGCCGGGGCCGGGTGTCCCGACAGGAAGGACGCCCAGCCCTGCTTCGGGGCCTCACCGACCTCCAGGGTGTGCAGCTTCCTCAAGGTCGCCGGGTCCTGGGCATCCAGCCAGTCGGCGAGCTGGCGGAAGGAGACGCAGCGTACGTCAGGCTTGTTGCACACCGCCTCGACGACGTCCTCGACAGCGCGCATATAGGTGCCGCCGTTCCAGGACTCGAAGTGGTTGCCGATGATCAGGGGCGCACGGTTGCCGTCGTACGCCCGGTAGAAGCCCTTGAGCAGGCCGTCCCGCATCTGGTCGCCCCAGAAGTCATGTTTGGCGGGATCACCCTGGGTCGCGGTGCCCGACTGGTTGACCATGAAGTTGTAGTCCATGGTGAGCTGCTCGTAGGAGTGCCCCGGAAAGGGCACCAGCTGCATGGACAGGTCCCACAGTCCCGCCTTCTTCGTGGGCCAGACCTGATTGTTGACGCCGCTGGAGTCATAGCGGAAGCCCAGCTCACGCGCGGCCTTGAGGAAGTTCTTGCGGCCCTCCAGACAGGGCGTGCGGGCGCCGATGAGCTCCTTGTCGTAGTCGAAGGGCAGAGGGGCCGCCCGTGTCATGCCGGTGGTGGTCTTCCAGGACTTCACGAACTTCTTCGCCTGGGTGATCTCGTCCTTCCATTCCTCCACCGACCACTCGCCGACTCCGCCGCCGCTGCCGCAGAAGTGGCCGTTGAAGTGGGTGCCGATCTCGTTGCCTTCGAGCCACGCGAGGCGCAGCTGCTTCACGGTGTCGGCGATGCCCTCCTCGTCGTTGAAGCCGATGTCGGAGCGGCCCGGGGAGTGCTGGGGCGGCCGGTACAGATCGCGTCTGTGGTTCGGCAGCATGTACACACCGCTGAGGAAGTACGTCATCGTCGCGTTGTTCGCCTTGGCGACCGCGCGGAAGTGGGAGAACAGCTTCTGGCTGTCCTCACCGGCGCCGTCCCAGGAGAACACCACGAACTGCGGCGGTCTCTGACCTGGCTTCATTCGCTCGGGTCTGGGCAGATGCGGCTGCGCTCCGGTGTACGCGGTGGATCCGTCGCCGATCAGACGCATGACGCTCTGCGGCGCGGGCGCCGCCGGCTTCGCCTTCTGTGGTCCGGGCACCCCCTCGCGACCGTCGTCGCCGGTCGAGCAACCGGCGAGCGACGCGGCACAGACCGCGGCGATCGCGGTCCCCGCAGCGATCCTGTGCGCCTGTGCGATCCGCTGCGTCGCGGCGGCCCTCCGCGCCACGGCGATCGTGCGGGGGGCGGCGTTTCTGCGGGTGGCGGCCATGTTCCGTCCACCTTCTTCCTTCTCTCGGGGTGCCGACAGCGCCGCCAAGGTCGCATGGGACCGAGAAGGAATTAGTACGACAAGCCAACTAATCGGCCGCTTCACCCTTCAGGGGGATTTATTAGTCCATTTGCTCGGAAAAACTATTCCCGCCCTTTACTCTGCATTACGGTCTGTTTACCGACTGTTGATGCATCCCGCCGCTGCATGCCGTGACCACACGGCCGCGACCCGACCCCTCGCCCGAGAGCGGGGGACCGCCAGATCCGCGACCGCGCTGCCCCGGAGGAGACGGGAAACCATGTCAGCCTTCGTTCCCACCCGCGCCGACGACCCGAGTCGAGAGAAGCGCATCCACGAACCCCACAGCCCCCCGCCGACCCCGCCCCGCCGACTCCGCGTCGAGGGCGCCGATCTGTCGGCCTCGATCGCGGTCTTCCTGATCGCACTCCCCCTGTCCCTGGGCATCGCCCTCGCCACCGGCGCGCCCCTCCAGGCCGGCCTCGTCGCGGCCGCCGTCGGAGGGCTCGTCGTCGGCTACCTGGGCGGCACCCCACTCCAGGTCAGCGGCCCCGCCGCCGGCCTCACGGTCGTCACCGCCGAACTCATCCATCAGTACGGGTGGCGTACGACCTGCGCCATCACCGTCCTCGCGGGCATCGCCCAACTCGGCCTCGGCTTCGTACGCGTGGCACGCAGCGCGCTCGCCGTCAGCCCCGCCATCGTGCACGGCATGCTCGCCGGCATCGGCGTCACCATCGCCGTGGCCCAGCTGCACATCGTCCTCGGCGGCACCCCGCACAGTTCGGTACTCGACAACATGCGCGGGCTGCCCGCCCAGCTGGCCTCTGCGCACTCGGCCGCCCTGTCGGTGAGCGCGCTGACCCTGGCCCTGCTGCTGGTCTGGCCCCGGCTGCCCGGCCGCGCCGGCCGGCTCCTGCGCAAGGTGCCGGCCCCGCTCGTCGCCGTCGCCGGAGCCAGCACGACCGCGTCCCTCACTGGACTCAGCCTGCCCAAGGTCGACCTCCCGTCGTGGAGCAGCCACGCGCTGGCCGCTTTCCCCGAAGGCCCGGTGCTGGGCCTGGTCGCCGCAGTACTGACCATCACGCTGGTGTGCAGCGTGCAGTCGCTGCTCGGTGCGGTCGCGGTGGACAAGCTGGTCGCCACCCGGCCTGAGCTGTCCGCCCGCGTCGGACGCTCCGACCTGGACCGTGAACTGCTCGGACAGGGTGCCGCCAATGTCGTCTCCGGCGTGCTCGGCGGCCTGCCCGTCGCCGGGGTGGCCGTGCGCAGTTCCGCGAATGTTCAAGCCGGTGCCGTCAGCCGGAACTCCACGATGCTGCACGGCGTTCTCGTAGTAGTCGCCGCACTGCTGATGGTCCCGATCCTGGAGCTCATCCCGCTCGCCTCGCTCGCCGCCCTGGTGATGGCCGTCGGCATCCAGATGGTGTCCCTGCACCACATCCGTACGGTGACCCGCCACCGAGAAGTGCTGGTGTACGCCGTCACGACCCTCGGCGTGGTGTTCTTCGGCGTCCTGGAAGGCGTGACGCTGGGGATCGCCATGGCCGTCGCCGTCGCCCTGCACCGCCTCACCCGCACCCGGATCACGCATGACGAGACGGAAGGAGTCCATCACGTACGTGTACGAGGGCAGCTCACGTTCCTCGCGGTGCCACGGCTCAGCCGGGCCCTGCATCTCGTACCCCAAGGCGCCCACGCCGTCGTGGAGTTGGACGGGTCGTTCATGGACCACGCGGCGTACGAGTCACTTCAGGACTGGCAGAACACGCAGACCGCCCATGGCGGCACCGTCGAGCTGATCGGCCGCAGGTCCGGGGTCCGGATCGGCGAACCGACAGGACCGGTCGGCCTCCATCTCGACGCGGGGACGGCCATGGCGGACGCGGCCGACTGCCGTTGCCACCCCTGGACGCCCTGGCGCAATCACCAGTGCGAGATCCCGGAGTCCGTCGCAGCCGGCGGCGGTCACCCCGGGGAAAAGGGTGCGACCGGGTCGGACGGCAGCGATACGGCCGACGCCCCCGGCGCCGACGACGCCTCCGGCAGCACCGGTGAGCTCGACGCGGCCGGCCGAACCGCCGATGCCGGTGGTACGACCGGTGCCGTAGTCCCGACTGGGTCCGGCCGACTCGGTGCGGGCCCGGTCGACGGGGTCGGGGGCACGGACGGGAGTCGGCCGAGCGCCCACCAACTGGCCCGGGGCATCAGCGCGTTCCAGCGCAACACCGCGCCCCTGGTGCGGGGTGAACTGGCACGGCTGGCACGTGAGGGGCAGCAGCCTTCCCAGCTGTTCCTCACCTGCGCGGACTCACGGGTGGTCACGTCGATGATCACCTCCAGTGGTCCCGGCGACCTGTTCGTGGTGCGCAACGTGGGCAACCTCGTTCCGCTGCCCGGCCAGGAGAGCGGGGACGACTCGGTGGCCGCCGCGATCGAGTACGCGGTGGACGTCCTGGAGGTGCGGTCCATCACGGTGTGCGGGCACTCCGGATGCGGGGCGATGCAGGCGCTGCTCAGCTCCGAGCCGGACGACACGCAGACCCCGCTGAAAAGGTGGCTGCGGCATGGGCAGCCGAGCCTGGAGCGGATGTCCGACGAGAGCCGGCCGTGGGCCAGACTCGCCGGGCGCGCACCGGCCGACGCGGCCGAGCAGCTCTGCCTGACCAATGTGGTCCAGCAGTTGGAGCATCTGCGCGCCCACGAGTCGGTGGGCCGGGCCCTGCGGGAAGGGATGCTGGAGTTGCACGGGATGTACTTCCACGTGGGCGAGGCGCAGGCGTATCTGCTCGCAGAGGAGAGCGGGGAGGGGGAGGACGACGTGTTCGACCATGTGGGCGTGGCGAATCTGTCGGCATGACGCGGGGAAGGTGAGCGCGGCCCCGTTCGTGCGGGGCCGCGTTTCCTGGTGGAGCCGCGTTCCCCTCGGGGCCGCGTACCCATGAGAGCTGCCTTCCCATGAGGGCCGCCTTCCCATGAGGGCCGCCTTCCCGTGGGACGGTGTCTCACCTGGACCGGGTCGGAGTGTGAAAGGGATTACAGACCTGAACCGCGTCCGTCCGGCGTCCGTGGGAACGGATGACCCCGGCGCCGAGAACGCCACCCGCGCCCACCCTCGCCGACAGGTCTAAACCAATTTTCCGTCGACCCTTGTCATCGGGCCCCCAGGTCTGATGAGCTGTGGCCTGGGACACAACGGACACCCTGGGAAAGGGAGATGTCGTGAGCAACGAAAGCCTGGCCAACCTGCTGAAGGAAGAGCGCAGGTTCGCACCCCCCGCCGACCTGGCCGCCGGCGCCAACGTCACGGCGGAGGCGTATGAGCAGGCCAAGGCTGACAGGCTCGGCTTCTGGGCCGAGCAGGCCCGTCGGCTGACCTGGGCCAAGGAGCCGACGGAGACACTGGACTGGTCGAACCCGCCGTTCGCGAAGTGGTTCAAGGACGGCGAGCTCAACGTCGCGTACAACTGCGTGGACCGGCATGTCGAGGCCGGTCTCGGCGACCGGGTCGCCATCCACTTCGAGGGCGAGCCCGGCGACAGCCGCGCGATCACCTACGCCGAGCTCAAGGACGAGGTCTCCAAGGCGGCCAACGCCCTGCTGGAGCTGGGGGTTCAGAAGGGCGACCGGGTCGCCGTCTACATGCCGATGATCCCCGAGACGGCCGTCGCGATGCTGGCCTGCGCCCGGATCGGCGCCGCGCACTCCGTCGTCTTCGGAGGCTTCTCGGCGGACGCCCTCGCCACCCGGATCCAGGACGCGGACGCCAAGGTCGTCATCACCTCCGACGGCGGCTACCGGCGCGGCAAGCCGTCCGCCCTGAAGCCGGCCGTCGACGAGGCCGCCCACAAGGCAGGCAATGTCGAGCATGTGCTCGTGGTCCGCCGCACCGGCCAGGACGTCGCCTGGGACGACAGCCGTGACGTCTGGTGGCACGAGATCGTCGAGCGGCAGTCCGCCGAGCACGCCCCCGAGGCGTTCAACGCCGAGCAGCCGCTGTTCATCCTCTACACGTCCGGGACGACGGGTAAGCCGAAGGGCATCCTGCACACCTCCGGCGGCTACCTCACCCAGACCGCGTACACCCACCACGCCGTCTTCGACCTCAAGCCGGAGACGGACGTGTACTGGTGCACCGCCGACGTCGGCTGGGTCACCGGGCACTCGTACATCGTGTACGGGCCGCTGGCCAACGGCGCGACGCAGGTCATGTACGAGGGCACCCCGGACACGCCGCACCAGGGCCGCTTCTGGGAGATCGTGCAGAAGTACGGGGTGACGATCCTGTACACGGCGCCCACCGCCATCCGTACGTTCATGAAGTGGGGCGACGACATCCCCGCGAAGTTCGACCTCAGCAGCCTGCGGGTGCTGGGTTCCGTGGGTGAGCCGATCAACCCCGAGGCCTGGATCTGGTACCGCAAGCACATCGGCGCCGACAGCACCCCGATCGTCGACACCTGGTGGCAGACCGAGACCGGCGCGATGATGATCTCGCCGCTGCCGGGTGTGACCGAGACCAAGCCCGGTTCCGCGCAGACCCCGCTGCCCGGCATCTCCGCGACCGTCGTCGACGACGAGGCGAACGAGGTGCCCGACGGCGGTGGCGGCTACCTGGTCCTGACCGAGCCGTGGCCGTCGATGCTGCGCACCATCTGGGGCGACGACCAGCGGTTCCTCGACACGTACTGGTCGCGGTTCGAGGGCAAGTACTTCGCCGGTGACGGGGCGAAGAAGGACGACGACGGGGACATCTGGCTCCTCGGGCGCGTCGACGACGTCATGCTCGTGTCGGGCCACAACATCTCCACCACGGAGGTCGAGTCCGCCCTGGTCTCCCACCCGTCGGTCGCCGAGGCAGCCGTCGTCGGTGCCGCCGACGAGACCACCGGGCAGGCGATCGTCGCCTTCGTGATCCTGCGGGGCACGGCGAACGCCGAGGACGAGGGCCTGGTCAACGACCTGCGCAACCACGTCGGCGCCACCCTCGGCCCGATCGCCAAGCCGAAGCGGGTCCTGCCGGTCGGCGAGCTGCCCAAGACCCGCTCCGGCAAGATCATGCGCCGTCTGCTGCGCGACGTCGCCGAGAACCGCCAGCTCGGGGATGTGACGACACTGACCGACTCGACCGTCATGGACCTCATCCAGGCGAAGCTCCCGGCAGCGCCGAGCGAGGACTGAGCACGGCACCGAGGGCACACCGAGGGCACCCGGCGACAGGCGCGCCGGGTGCCCTTCGTGTACGTGCGATACGTACCGTGGAGATCGACGGATGCACTCCCGGGCGCCCTTAGGTAAACTAACCAAAACAGTCGCAACCTCAGGTGCGCCGGGAAGTCTGGTCGGCATGTGCTCTGTCCTGCCCACCGACCGGAGGTCTCCCTCGTGGCCCCGCCCCGCACCCCCGCCCCCGTCCGCAAGGTCTTCGGACGGCTGTCCCTCCCCGAGCGGAACTTCGTCGCGGAGGCGCTGCGTACCGAGACCGTCGGTGGGGTGCTGCTGCTCGTCGCCGCGATCACCGCGCTGGTCTGGGCGAACGTCCCCGCGCTGCACGACAGCTACGAGAGCGTCGGCCACTACCACCTCGGCCCCGAGGCCCTCGGCCTGAGTCTGTCCGTCGAGCACTGGGCCGCCGACGGACTGCTCGCGATCTTCTTCTTCGTCGCCGGCATCGAGCTCAAGCGTGAGCTGGTGGCCGGCGATCTCAAGGACCCCAAGGCGGCCGTACTGCCGGTCGTCGCCGCGCTGTGCGGAATGGCGGTACCCGCGCTCGTCTACACCCTGACCAACGTCACCGGGCACGGCTCGACGGCGGGCTGGGCGGTGCCGACCGCCACGGACATCGCCTTCGCCCTCGCCGTGCTCGCCGTCATCGGCACCTCCCTGCCGAGCGCACTGCGCGCCTTCCTGCTCACGCTCGCCGTCGTCGACGACCTGTTCGCGATCCTGATCATCGCGATCTTCTTCACCGAGCAGATCGACTTCGCCGCGCTCGGCGGTGCCGCCGTCGGACTGGCCGTCTTCTGGGTGCTGCTGAGGAAGGGCGTGCGCGGGTGGTACGTGTACGTCCCGCTCGCCCTCGTCATCTGGGGGCTGATGTACAACAGCGGCGTCCACGCCACCATCGCGGGCGTCGCCATGGGCCTGATGCTGCGCTGCACCCGGCACGAGGACGAGGAGCACTCGCCCGGCGAGCACATCGAGCATCTCGTACGCCCCCTGTCGGCGGGACTGGCCGTGCCGCTGTTCGCGCTGTTCAGCGCCGGTGTGGCTGTCTCCGGCAGCGCGCTCGGCGATGTGTTCACCCAGCCGGAGACGCTCGGTGTCGTCCTCGGGCTGGTCGTCGGCAAGACGGTCGGCATCTTCGGCGGCACCTGGCTGACGGCACGCTTCACCAGGGCCTCGCTCAGCGAGGACCTGGAGTGGGCCGACGTCTTCGCCGTCGCGACCCTCGCCGGCATCGGCTTCACCGTCTCGCTGCTCATCGGCGAGCTCGCCTTCGTGGGCGACGCCGCACTGACCGACGAGGTCAAGGCGGCCGTACTCATGGGCTCGCTCACCGCGGCGATCCTGGCGACGATCCTGCTGAAGATACGGAACGCCAAGTACCGCCGGTTGTGGGAGGACGAGGAACGCGACGAGGACGCGGACGGCATTCCGGACATCTACGAACAGGACGAGCCGGAGTACCACCTGCGGATGGCCGCCGTCCACGAGCGCAAGGCCGCCGAGCACCGTCGGCTCGCCGAGGAGAAGGCCGCCGCACGCCACAGGCTTGCCGAAGTGGCGGGCGGGGCAGGCGACGAGGAGCATCGTCGGGCATGATCTGACGGGACGGTACAAAAGACGGAACCGTACGCAGTCAGGCAGAAGACGGAACCGTATCTACGAGGGAGACCGCGATGAGCGCACCCGACGGCAGCCCGGTCGGCGCCGAACGCAGCATCGGCCAGCTGTTCGCGTCGGCGACGACCGAGATGTCGGCGCTGGTGCACGACGAGATCGCCCTGGCGAAGGCTCAGCTCAAGCAGGACGTCAAGCGCGGCGCGACGAGCGGCGGCGCCTTCACGGTGGCCGGCGCGGTACTGGTGTTCTCCCTGCCGATGCTGAACTTCGCCCTCGCGTACGGGATTCGGACCTGGAGCGACTGGAACCTCGCGATCTGCTTCCTGCTGTCCTTCGCGGCGAACGTCCTCATCGCCCTCGTCCTCGTCCTGATCGGGGTCGTGTTCGCGAAGAAGGCCAAGAAGAGCAAGGGACCGCAGAAGGTCGCCGCCTCGGTGAAGGAGACGGCGGGCGTCCTCCAGAAGGCCAAGCCGCATCCGCGTCCGGCCCCCGTGACGACTCCGGAGCTGGAGGACCGGGCGCCCGCGGCCATCGAGGCTGTGGCACGCTCGTCGTCATGACGGATCCCGCCACCCCCTCGGCGCAACCTGCCTCGGTCGTACGACTGGACGTCCCCGGCGGGAAAGAGGTGACCCACCGGGACGTGGCCGCCAACGGTGCGCGCTTCCACATCGCGGAGATGGGCGACGGACCGCTGGTGCTGCTCCTGCACGGCTTCCCGCAGTTCTGGTGGACGTGGCGGCACCAGCTCGTCGCCCTCTCCGACGCGGGCTTCCGGGCCGTGGCCATGGACCTCAGGGGCGTCGGCGGCAGCGACCGCACACCGCGCGGTTACGACCCGGCCAACCTCGCCCTCGACGTCACCGGCGTGATCCGCTCGCTCGGCGAACCGGACGCCGCGCTGGTCGGCCATGACCTGGGCGGATACCTGGCCTGGACGGCGGCCGTGATGCGCCCGAAGCTGGTCCGCCGGCTCGCGGTCGCGTCCATGCCGCACCCCCGGCGCTGGCGCTCGGCGATGCTCTCGGACGTCAAGCAGACGAGTGCGAGTTCCTACATCTGGGGGTTCCAGCGGCCCTGGATTCCCGAGCGTCAGCTGACCGCCGACGACGGGGCGCTCGTCGCGCGGCTGATCCGGGACTGGTCGGGCCCGCGCCTGCCCGACGACGAGGCGGTGGAGACGTACCGCCGCGCGATCTGCATCCCGTCGACGGCGCACTGCTCCATCGAGCCGTACCGCTGGATGGTGCGCTCGCTGGCCCGCCCCGACGGCATCCAGTTCAACCGGCGTATGAAGCGACCGGTGCGGGTGCCGACGCTCCACCTGCACGGCTCCCTCGACCCCGTCATGCGCACGCGCAGCGCGGCGGGTTCGGGCGAGTACGTCGAAGCCCCGTACCGCTGGCGGCTGTTCGACGGCCTCGGACACTTCCCCCACGAGGAAGACCCGGTCGCTTTCTCCACCGAACTGATCAACTGGCTGAAAGATCCCGAACCCGATCGGTGACCGCGCCGATGCGCCCGGTATCCGGACCTGAACACGTGTACTACGAACAGCCAATTGCCTGGCGCATAGGCCAATTGGGGGCCCTGGGGGCGGTTATCGACCTTGGGGCAGGGGCAGACGTCGGGGTATGGGCTGGACGCACGACTACAGTGACGCAGCACGCAATCGACGCTCCGCCGGAGGGCTGAGCTCCCACCCGCGAGGCAGCGCCCCGCAGATGCAGGGCGCGGACCTCCGAGTGGGCATTCCGCGCATTCTGCGCCGCCGGGCCCGCTGGGTCTCGGTGCGCCTGCGCCACCCGCGCGGCTGACCCCGGCCGACCGTCAGAGCGCGCAGCTGTCGCTGTCCACCTGCTGGTTGGCGGTACGCCCCTTGACGATGTCCTCCTGGATCTCGTCCGCGGTGAGCGCGTAGCCGGTGTCGGCGTCATCGAGGGACTTGGCGAAGACCACGCCGTACACCTTGCCCTCGGGCGTGAGCAGCGGGCCGCCGGAGTTGCCCTGGCGGACGGTCGCGTACAACGAGTAGACGTCACGGCTCACCGTGCCACGGTGGTAGATGTCGGGGCCGTTGGCCGGCAGCCGCCCGCGCACACGCGCGGCACGCACGTCGTACGCCCCGTTCTCCGGGAAGCCCGCGATGATCGCGCTGTCGCCGCTCTCGGCGTCGGTGGCCGTGAACTGGAGAGCGGGCGCGGCCAGGTCCGGCACGTCGAGTACGGCGATGTCGCGCTCCCAGTCGTAGAGGACGACCGTCGCGTCGTACTTCCTGCCCTCGCCGCCTATCTGGACGGTGGGTTCGTCGACGCCGCCGACGACATGCGCGTTGGTCATGACGCGGCGCTCGGCGAAGACGAAGCCGGTGCCCTCCAGGACCTTGCCGCAACTCGGCGCCGTGCCCATCACCTTGACGATGGATCGCTGGGCGCGGGTGGCCACCGGGCTGTTGGCCAGGGCGGGATCGGGCGGCTGGACCTCGTTGATCGGCTCGTTCGCGAAGGGGCTGAAGACCTGCGGGAAGCCGTTCTGCGCCAGCACGGAGGAGAAGTCCGCGAACCAGGTGTCGGCCTGGTCGGGCAACGCCCGCGAGACGCCGAGCAGCACCTTGGAGTTACGGACTTCCTTGCCGAGCGTCGGCAGTGTCGTCCCGGCGAGGGCGGAGCCGATCAGCCAGGCCACGAGGAGCATCGCGACGACGTTGACCAGGGCGCCGCCGGTGGCATCCAGGGCGCGGGCCGGGGACCAGGTGATGTACCGGCGCAGCTTGTTGCCGAGGTGGGTGGTCAGGGCCTGGCCGACGGAGGCGCAGACGATGACGACGACGACCGCGACGACGGCGGCGGTGGTACTCACCTCGGCGTTGTCGGTCAGCGCGTCCCAGATGACCGGGAGGAGGTACACGGCCACGAGACCGCCGCCGAGGAAGCCGATCACCGACAGGATGCCGACGACGAAGCCCTGGCGATAGCCCACGATCGCGAACCACACGGCGGCGACCAGCAACAGGATGTCCAGCACGTTCACGGCAGACACCCTGTCATGACCGCCAGTCGAGCGGGACCTGCTTCTGACGGTCCCAAGGCCGCTCCCAGCCCGAGAAATGGAGCAGACGGTCGATGATCCCGGCCGTGAAACCCCACACCAGCGCCGATTCGACCAGAAATGCCGGGCCTCGGTGACCGCTGGGGTGGACGGTCGTGGCCCGGTTGTCCGGATTCGTGAGATCCGCCACGGGAACGGTGAAGACGCGGGCCGTCTCGTTCGGATCGACGACGTCGACCGGGCTCGGCTCGCGCCACCAGCCCAGCACGGGCGTGACGACGAAGCCGCTGACCGGGATGTACAGCCTCGGCAGAACACCGAAGAGCTGGACACCGCTGGGGTCCAGCCCGGTCTCCTCCTCGGCCTCGCGGAGAGCGGCCCGCAGCGGCCCGTCGGCCTGCGGGTCGCCGTCCTCGGGGTCGAGGGCGCCGCCCGGGAAGGAGGGCTGGCCGGCATGAGAGCGCAGCGAGCTGGACCGCTCCATCAGCAGCAGTTCGGGCCCGGACTCGCCCTCGCCGAAGAGAACGAGCACGGCCGATTGCCGCCCCGCTCCGTTCTCCGGCGGCAGGAACCGGCTCAGCTGCACCGGCTCGACCGTCTCGACCACCCGCACCACCGGGTCCAGCCAGTCCGGCAGCCCGTCCTTGCTCAGCATCACCGGCCCGTCCTGCGTATCACTCGCTCGCGTCATCGCCACCCCGTCGTCCTGCCCAGTCCAACGCCCGACGGCACCTAGATCGTTCCTGCCGGGCCGTACGACCGCACGGCGACGCCCCGATCCGTCCTCCTCGCCCGATCATCCGGCCGTCCCCAGCGGCGGGGCCGGCTTGCCGCCCGCGTCCAGATAGGACTGCGGGGGGTTGAGACGCTGGCCCGGGAAGCCGCCCTTCTCGTACTTCAGAAGCTTCGTCGCCTTCTCCGGGTCCGTCTCGCCCTCGCCGTACGCCGGGCAGAGCGGCGCTATGGGGCAGGCACCGCACGCGGGCTTGCGGGCGTGGCAGATGCGGCGGCCGTGCCAGATCACGTGGTGCGAGAGATCCGTCCAGTCGCTCTTGGGGAACAGCGCGCTGATCTCGGCCTCGATCTTGTCGGGGTCCGTCTGCTCGGTCCACTGCCAGCGCCGCACCAGCCGCTGGAAGTGCGTGTCCACGGTGATGCCGGGGCGGCCGAAGGCGTTGCCGAGCACCACGAAGGCCGTCTTGCGGCCGACGCCGGGCAGCTTGACCAGGTCTTCGAGCCGACCCGGGACCTCGCCACCGTGGTCTTCCACCAGCGCTTTCGACAAGCCCATGACCGACTTGGTCTTGGCCCGGAAAAACCCGCACGGACGGAGGATCTCCTCGACCTCCTCCGGATTCGCGACGGCCAGATCCTCGGGAGTGGGGTACTTGGCGAAGAGCGCGGGGGTCGTCTGATTGACGCGCAGGTCGGTGGTCTGGGCGGACAGAACCGTAGCGACCAGGAGCTGGAACGAGTTGACGAAGTCCAGTTCGGGATGGGCGTAGGGGTAGATCTCGGCGAGCTCCCGGTTAATACGCCGCGCACGACGCACGAGCGCGGTCCGGGACTCGGCGGCAGGAGGCTTCACACTGACCGTTCTGACGGAGGAGGCACCCTTGACCACGGCGGTGGCCTTGCCGGGAGCGACGGCGGGTTTCTTGGCGACCGCCTTCTTGGTGGTCACCTTCTTCGCGGCCGCCGACTTCTTCACCCCCGCCGACTTCTTCACCCCCGCAGCCTCGTTCGCCGCAGTTTTCCCGCCACCTGCCACCACTTCACCAGCCGCCTTTTTCGCCCCTTTTGTCGTTTTCTTTCCGCCACCGGGACCCTGTTCGCCCACAGCGGAATCGCGACGTACAACCACCCGCCCAGCCCCCTTGGCCTGTGCTCTCACCGGCGATTTGGACACCCGGCCAGCCTAGAGCCCGGCACCGACATCCGCCCTGGCCCCTGAAGATCAGCCCCCAATTGGACCCCTGCCGCTTACCTCGGGACACGTGTGCGGCATCCTTGTGACAGATCACACTGTTTGGACCGTCCGGCAAAATGGGGAGCACGGTCCCCTGGTACGTAGGGGAAAGATCCCCTGAGCAGGTCGACAAGGAGAGAACTCGTGGACGACCCTCTGCGGCGCAACCCGCTCTTCGCGGCTCTGGACGACGAGCAGTCCGCGGAACTGCGCGCCTCCATGAGTGAGGTCACCCTCGCCCGTGGCGACTCCCTGTTCCACGAGGGCGACCCGGGCGACCGGCTCTATGTCGTCACCGAGGGCAAGGTCAAGCTCCACCGCACGTCTCCCGACGGCCGCGAGAACATGCTCGCTGTCGTCGGCCCCGGCGAGCTCATCGGCGAACTGTCCCTCTTCGACCCGGGCCCACGCACGGCGACCGCCACCGCGCTGACCGAGGTCAAGCTGCTGGGCCTGGGCCACGGCGACCTCCAGCCCTGGCTGAACGCGCGCCCCGAGGTGGCCACCGCGCTGCTGCGTGCCGTAGCCCGCCGGCTGCGCCGCACCAACGACGCGATGTCCGACCTCGTCTTCTCGGACGTCCCCGGCCGCGTGGCCCGCGCCCTGCTGGACCTCTCCCGCCGCTTCGGCGTGCAGTCCGAAGAGGGCATCCACGTCGTGCACGACCTGACGCAGGAAGAGCTGGCCCAGCTGGTCGGCGCATCGCGCGAGACGGTCAACAAGGCGCTGGCCGACTTCGCGCAGCGCGGCTGGCTTCGCCTGGAGGCCCGCGCGGTCATCCTGCTGGACGTGGAGCGCCTGGCCAAGCGCTCGCGCTAGCCACACGCCCCCGGGGCCCCACCTCACCACGAGGCGGGGCCCCTCGCGTTTACCCTTGGGGAGGCCCAGCCCCCACGGAGCGGCACCCGCGTACGGCGGCAAGGGGACGCACCGGGGGATGGCGCGTACCGCCACGGCCCCGGCGGCCGCGTACGGCGGCAAGGGGACGCGTCGGGGGGTGTCCGCCCGCAGAGTCCGGTGTCAAGGCTCGGCACCTCCTGGCAAAAGCCCAA
>NZ_JBHVGZ010000068.1:0-53522 GCF_042800355.1 Streptomyces sp. NPDC057623 | reverse complement strand
GACCCTCAGCAAGTCCTATCGTTGCAGGTCAAGGGCACTTTCCGTGTTTCTGATCAACTCTTGGACAGCCCACCTCGTGAAAGCGCGAGGCTAGGAGGCGTCGGTTCTTCCCGGCGGGAGTTCGTCCGGTGCAGGGGCATCCCGGGTGCTCGGAGGGTGGTAGCCGTCGCAGCGGCGTGGTGTGCGTGATGGACGACCTTTGCTCTTGCCGTGCCGGGGATAAGTAGTTTGATCGGGAAAGCTGAATCGAACTGCACTCTTTCGGGGAAGTGTTCGCCCGGGATAATCGTTCTACCCTTGCATGCACGGTGCTTCCGGTTCCCATATGGGAATCGGGTGCATGGCAGGTTGGATCACCGCGACGAAGCATCAGTGAGGATGGCCATGAAGATTGGGAACGGTGTCCCGGCGTGTGAAATCGAGGGCGTTACCTGGCTGAAGGCTCGGGCGAGCATCGGGGCGGGTGAATGTGTCGAAGTGGCAGGTCTGCCGGATGGAGGTGTCGCTGTCCGGAACTCGCGGGATCCAGAAGGCCCGGCTCTCGTGTTCACGCGAGCCGAACTGCGGGCTTTCCTGTGTGGCGCGAAGGAAGCGGAGTTCGACTCCCTGGCTGCTTAGTAGTTGAGCGCAGAGGAATGCTCTGGCCATGACTTGTGGCGGTGGGTCTGCGTTCGGCATCCTGGTGCCAATTTTGTGTGCCCGTGAATGTTCGGAGTGTGTATGCCCGCCGCTCGCAAGTTGCAGCCTGAGCCCGGCGCTGCTGTCGTACGCTTAAACGCTTCGGACGAGCAGCGCCCCGCCAGTCGGTTGTTGGGCGAGGAATTGCGCCATCACCGCGAGCGGCTTGGGTACACGCTGGCTGATGCCGCGCAGGTGATCAGGGCTTCTACGTCCAAGGTGAGCCGTCTGGAACGGGGGGAGAGTCCTGCCAAGCCGCGAGACGTGCACGACCTTGCGGTGTTCTACGACTTGTCCCGTGAGGACCAGAGCCAACTGGACCAGCTTCTGGCGCAGGCCACCAATGCGGACCTCTACGCCCGTTTCGCGGATGTGACTCCCGGTTTTCTGCGGCGTCTCATCCGCCTGGAAGGAACCGCGGAGACAATCTCCGTCTTTGAGCCCCGTGTTGTGCCCGGGCTACTACAGACGGCAGCCTACGCGCGGGCGATCGTCAAGTTGGTGGAGGTCGACCGGTCCGACGCTGATATCGAACGCATCGTTGACTTGCGCATGCGGCGCCAGCTCATGCTCGACAACGGTGTTCCTGCTCTGGCCGCTCTCATCGGCGAGGAGGTCCTCTACCGGCCGTACGGCACCGCTGCCGTGATGGTTGAGCAGGTGCGTTTTCTCCTGAGGGCGACGAGGACGGGACGTGTCAATGTGCGTGTCGTCCGCAAGGAGGCCATGGTGCCTCCTCACCCGCTCTTCCATCTCAAGTTCCGCGAGGGCGACTGGCAGGAGCTGGCCTACGTCGAGCACCTCGACGGAGCGAGCTACATAACGCAGAAACGGCAGTTGGACAAGTATCGCCGGCTGCTGGACAACGTGCGCGCGAATGCGTACGAGCGTGTGGGAAGTGTTGCTGCGCTGGAGGAAGCCCTGCGGCACTGGGAGGATCTGGCTGCTAAGGAGTAGTCGGCTGGAGGAGCCCGGGCTCGTCTCCGGCCCCCTCCGAAGACGGCTGCGCCTGGTTCAGGCGGGGATGCGGCCGACGCCGCCCCACTCGACCCAGTCGGTCGGGCGACGGTCATCGGGGGGCGGCGGGCTGTCGGGCCGCCAGTCCATCACGTTGACCAGCCCGGGTGGGTCTTCAATTTCCAGGTGGTCGAAGTACCGCCGTACCTCGCTGGGTTCACGGACCCGTCCCCACTTGCCGTTCGTGGCTCCTTCCATGAGCTGCGTGACGCCTTGGCGGACGGCGGGGTCGTCACTTACGAGTTGGCAGATGACCATGTAGCTGCCGGGGGCGAGCTGGTCGGCGACTGCCTTGATCACGGCTGCTGGGTCCCGCTCGTCATCGGTGTCGGGCAGGCAGTGCAGCACAGAGACGAACAACGCCGCGATGGGACGGTTCCAGTCGAGGAAGCCGTCGGTGGCCTGCCGGATGCTGTGGGTTTCGCGCATGTCGTAGTCGAGAACCCTGGTGTTCTCGTTGTCGTCCAGTGAGGTACGGGCGTGGGCGAGGACCATGGGGTCGTTGTCGACGTAGACAACTTTTGCGTCAGGGCGGGCTCGCTGTGCGACCTCGTGGACATTGTCCTGGGTGGGAAGGCCTGAGCCGTGGTCGAGGAATTGGGTGATTCCCCTCTCGGTGGCCAGGATGCGCACGACACGCCGGAGGAATTCCCTGTTTGTGCGCGCGAGGTGCTGGCTGCTTGGTGCGATTTCCAGGAGCTTGCCGCATGCGGCGCGGTCGACCTCGTAGTTCTCTGTCCCGCCTAGGAGCCAGTCATACATACGTGCGGCACTGGCCATGCTGGTGTCAATGAAGTGAGTTTGGGGTTTCTCCCCGTGGGTCATAGATGTTCCCCCTGAGCCTTGGCGCGGGCCTGCTGTGCTGAAGTGGGTAGGGGGATCATCCTAGGAGTCGGTCGCGGAGGCGGCTAGTCGCTCAAAAGGGCGTAGAAGCAGGCTAGTTGGCTGTCACGAACGTGTGGTTGTCTGCCGGCGCGCACCCTCGTTCTGAGGGCGCGCGCCGGTCCGCGGCGGGCCACCTCAGGAGTCGAGCAGGCCGCCGAATTCCCGCTCGGCGCCACGCAGCAGCGCCCGGGCATCAGGGCCCGCAAGGCCCATCAGGCCGGCAGCGCGCTCAACGGGCAGACTGAGACGACGGTGCAGGAGCAAGATGTCAGCCTGGTCGTCGCGCAGAACTGCATGGAACCGTCCCGCCCGGCTGGCCGCGCCGATCGCACGATGACGTGCCTCGGAGCGCAGCTCCCTCCAGACTTGGGCGGCCGGACATGCGCTAGCCAGTACGGCAATCCAGCGCATACCCACAGCATCCAGCACTGTATCAACGCAACGCTTCGCTTCTGCCTGGTCCTCAATGCGCACCAGTGCGTACCGCAGGTACGCATCCCGGTAGGTCTCGCAGAAGGCAGTGAACTCCAGCCCGAACGAGTCAGGGTGGGACGCGTGTGTGTGGCGTCTGCTCACGCTCGCCCCTCTCTGCCGCCAGTGGTGTGCTGGGCAGCCTGTATGGCTGCTTGCAGGCACGGGAACCTGGATGGATCCGCTCCTAGTTCCGCTAGGAGATCTCTGAGTTCGGGTCGGTCCCATGGCGCGTTCCCGATCGCCTCCGAGCCCACCTTGTCTGTGCCCAGACTGGACAACCGCGCACCGCACCGCTCTGCGGTCGCGAGCCCTGCACCAGCGCCCGGTTTCTCCGTTTCTGGCTCGCCCCAGGCTTGCTGCCATAGCAGCCGCATCTCTTGAGGCTCGCCCCCCAGGACATGCGAGAGCATGTAAGTCTCCGGCCAGGAGGCGACCGAGCAGCCGCCCAGCACGGACGCGATATCCGGGACAGGCAGGGCGGTCAGGGCCGCGACCTGGCGGAGACTGACGCTCGACCGGCTGTGAAGCGCGTGCAGCGCAGCACCGAGTTCCCGTGCGGCGGAGCAGGACTGCACAGCGGCATGCCGGCCGGGATCGGTGTCCCCGGCAGGCAAGTGCCAGTTGCGGCACGTCTGCAGGGCCGATGCGGCGGGAAGTGGCGTGCGGGCCGCCACGAGGCGGGGGACTCGATCGCCGCCCCACCGGGCCTTAGCGGACCCTTCAGCCACATCAGCCGCAGCCGCGACCTCGGCCCAGGCCATTCCGGTCTGACGCGCTTTGTCGACCGCGACGGCCGCAAGACACTCTGCGTCCTCACGAAGCCGTCCGGTCAGTTCCAGCGCGTGCGCCAAGGACAGCTCGCCGGAGTCCGCAACGCACAGCTGTCGGGCCCGGACGTAAAGGTCGTCGGCGATCGACTCCCAGAGACCGTGTGCTGGCCCGGACGTGTGCCGCGCACGGTCACGCCGACGCTGCGCCCTCCGCCGGCACCCGGAGTTGCAGTAATCCTTCGGGCGCCCGCCCTTCTTCGATCGCTTGACGCCCTTCCCGCAGAAGCCGCATCGTCGTCCTGTAGATGGCACTGTCAACGCAAGTTCCCTTCGCCCCCTGGGCGCGGTCGCCCACAGCTCCAGGGCTCCATCAGATCTGCGGTGCCGGGGGAGCCATGACGGCTCCCCCGGCAGATCGGGGACTCAGCCCCGGCGGAACCGCAGGATGCGGAGATAGCTGCGGCGGGACAATGCGAGCAGGCTCACCGCCGCAGGGGGAACCAGTGCCCACACACCGGAAATACCTGTTGGCGCGGGCAAGTTGGCTGGCATCAGGAAGATGACGGCCACCACCAAGATGACGACGATCAGCAGGCTTGCACACAGCCTCACATCGACGAGTGTGGTGATACGGGTTTCGCCACCACCCGGCGTAGGGATAATCCCAACGTGAGGTTCCGGGGAAGAGGTTTGAAGCTCCCCAGCCTTCCAAGAGGTCATTTACTCGACCCTTTCCATGGTTTGTCGATGACCTGACAGGCGGCCTCGGGATGCCCCCCGGGGCCGCTTCCATGACAGCCTGCCATCGCCCGGCTGCATGTGGTCACGCCACCATATCGTCACACCCAGACCATTCGCTTCGCGATCTCGCTCTTTCCCCTCATGCAAGTCGCTCCCCCATGCAAGCGTTGCAGAAATGTTCAATTCGAATCAGAAGCTTGACTTTTCCGGTCACCTCTCGACCTTTTTCGGCGCTATCTGTCGATTCGCATCGCACATTTTGGTTAGGAAATGCACGCTGGCGACACATGGCGAGGTGGCGCATGGTGTCACGTCGATTTCGTGGAAGGCTCGAACGACTACAAGAGGAATCGTCTCTTCCATCCCGAATGAACGCGCACATGGGAAAGAAGCGAACTTGCAGATGCGAAAATCTCTGACCGCTTGACCGCCCAGAGACCTGGACTTCCGCAGGAAACATCCCAGGTCAGGCCTCCACCTACGGTGGCGATAAAGCGACTTTACTGGACGAGAACGCCGATTGGCTGACGGCGATCGAGGTGTCAAATCCCGACGGGGATGCAACGCACAAGTGCCGGGGCCTCCGAGAGTCTCTCCACGCCGCTGCATCCACGGCCTCCGGGGGGCCGGGCATGGATCATGTGAGAGCGGGGAGGCGTTGCCGTCAGCGTTGGCGGCCTGAGGACCTGGATGTGCCCGCGCGGACGCCATCGTCGTGCGCACAGGCGGCTCGCGCGCGAGTTCTCGTCTGGCGCGGCTCCGCTGGCGAAGGATCCGCTGTTGATGTCTACCCTTGCCCTCTGGGACATGGATCAGAGTCGGCGGCGCAGGGGAGAAGGAAGGCCATCCGGTGATGGACTGGGGAGCCGTCGACCCCTGGGAGCGCCAGGAGCACGAGTCTCCTGCGGCGTTCGAGGCGTTCGCTGCGTACAGGGGACTGGGTCCGGCGCGGAGTGTCACGAAGGTGGCACGGGAGTTGGGTAAATCCCGCACGTTGGTGGGTCGGTGGTCGCGGCGGTTCGCGTGGGTGGTGCGGGCGGCGGCGTTTGACCGGGAGCGGGACCGGTTGTTCATTGCGGAGCAGGCACATGCGCGGAAGGAAATCGCGCGTAGGCACGCGAAGTTGGCGCAGGCGGTGCAGAGCAAGGCGGTTGCTCGGCTGCAGACGCTCGATCCGAGGGAGCTGTCGCCGTCGGAGTTGCTGCGGTACATCCAGGTGGCGGCGGAGATTGAGCGGCGGGCTGTGGGCGAGGCGCCGGTTGCCGGGTCGGCAGAGGACCGGGACCAGGGCGTGGACGTCGCTGCGCTGTCGGATGAGGATCGCCGGGCTCGGATGGTCCAGCTGCGCAAGGAGCTGGAGCGCCGGTTGTCGGAGGGCGGGCAGTGACCCGGGGGCGGGCCAAGCGCCGGATGGTCGAGCAGTTCGCGGACCCGTCGGTGATGAGTGAGGAGCAGCTCAAGGTCGAGGTCGCGGCACTGGTGCGGGCGGATGAGCTGTCGGCGCGGCGGTGGGCGTGTGAGGTCCCGGACTGTGACGGGCTGCCCCATGCGGGGTGGCTGCATCACCATGCTCGTGCGGCGCAGCGGCGGCCGTTGTGGTTGTGGACGGTGTGGATGCTCCTCACTGGCCGTGGCTGGGGTAAGTCCCGGACGGCGGCTGAGGCGGTGCGGGAGTGGGCGAAGACGCCGGGGTTGCAGATCGCGGTGGTGGCGAAGAACGCCACGCTGGTACGGGACATCTGCTTCGAGTCCCCGAAGTCAGGGCTGCTGTCAGTGTTCCCGCCGGAGGAGGTGGCGAAGTACAACTCGTCGCTCGGTGACACGGTGCTGCGGTTGAAGAACGGCACGCTGATCCGTGGGTTCGGTGCGGAGACACCGGACAACCTGCGTGGCTGGGCGTTCGACAAGGCGTGGTTGGACGAGTACGCAGCCTGGTCGCGGTACACCGCGCAAGAGGTATACGACATGGTGTGGTTCTGCCTGCGCGAGGCGGAGACCCCGCAGGTCGTTATCTCCACCACGCCCAAGCCGCTCCCGCACGTGAAGCGGTTGGTTGAGCGCGGTCGCGCCCAGGAGCAGGCGCACCGGGAGGGTGGGGCGCCGCCTCGGGTGGTGCTGACGCGTGGGCATATGCGGGAGAACGACGCGAATCTGTCGGCGGCGGCTCGGGAGGAGTTGGAGGAGGAGTACGCCGGCACCCGGCTGGGTCGGCAGGAGCTGTCGGGTGAGCTGCTTGAGGATGTGGAGGGCGCGCTGTGGAAGGGCTGGATGCTGGAGGTCGAAGGCTTCCGTCCTCGGCCCGAGCACCTGCCGGACCTTCAGCGTCTGGTCGTGGCCGTCGACCCGGCGACGAAGTCGCATGAGAACGCGGACATGACTGCCTTCACCGTTGCCGGTCGCGGCTACCCGGTGGAGTCGTTGTTCGGGGACGAGCGGCCCCGCGGGTATCTGCTGCACTGCGAGCAGGACCGGCACACGCCGACGCAGGCGATGAAGCGGGCCGCGAAGCTGTATCACGAGCATCGTGCGGACTGCGTGGTCATTGAGGCGAACAACGGCGGCGACTACCTGCCCGCACTGCTGGAGCAGGTCGACCCGACGGTGAACTGGCGAATCGTTCATGCAACGCGGGGGAAGCGTGCGCGGGCGGCCCCGGCGGCGCAGCTGTATGAGCAGGCGCGCGTGCATCATGTGGGCTCGGCGCGGGTGTTCGCGGAGTTGGAGGAGCAGATGACGACGTTCGTCGGCCAGGGCGAGACGGAGGACTCACCGGACCTTCTGGACTCGGCAGTATGGGCACTGTGGGACTTGTTCCTCGACCCGGCGATGCCGCCCCCTCGTGGGGGCGATGATCGTCGGTTCCGGGGGCGTCGCTGACTAGTGCCGCATCAGGCAAAGTTTGCCTCGTCTGTCAGACTGCTCGGGTGATCGTCAGACTCGCGCGAGAGCAGGACTTCCCTGGTTTTCTCGGCTTGGCAGCCCAGGTCCAGCACTGGTTCGGCCCGATGGTCGAGGATCCCGGTTTCCATAGCGCCGTGGATAAGCACATTCGTCGGTCCACGGCGCTCGTCGCCGTTGCGGGATCGGATCTCCTCGGCGGCCTGCTCTTTGGTGCGAAGCCCCCGATTTATCACGTCCATTGGCTCGTCGTCTCAGAGAAGGCACGCGGGAAAGGCGTCGGTGGGGCGCTGATGGCTGACGCCAGACGCAGGTTCGTGCTTGGCCCGGGCAGCATTGAGGTGGTCACTTTCGGGGCCGACCACCCGGGCGCCGTCGCCAGCGGTGCACGCGCCTTCTACGAACGTCTCGGTTTCATCTCAGCCGAGGCCACCGATCCAGGCCTGGAGGGCGGTTCCCGGCAGGTCTATCGCCGGTCGGTCACCTGATTCAGGCGACATTCGCCCTGGCGGCGACCTCGCGAAGGAGTTCGTCTGCGCTGTGTTTGTTCCGCCAGATTATGTAGCGACGGATCATGCTCCCCTGCTCCTTGTGGCTGGCATGATCGGTGCCGTCCAGCGTGAAGTAGCGCAGGGCGGTGAACTGGGCCTCGATGCGGTTGAGCCAGGAGCTGTTGGTCGGCGTGTAGGCGAACTCGACGTTGCTGGCCGCGGCCCATTCGCCGACCCGGCTGTCCTTCTTCGTGGTCAGGTGCGTCGCCCGTCTCCTGGGCCTCGGTTCCCGTTCGGAGTCCTTGTGCTTGCCGCCGCGCTCAGCCCACTGTCGGCCGGGGTGGGGCTGGAGGTTGAGCGGGCCGAACTCGTCCAGGCAGAAGATGACTTCGGGCTCGTCCTCCTCGGGTATGACCTCACCGTCGGCGATGGCGTAGAGGTGCTCGACGCGGGCCTTCCTGGCGGCGTAGACGGGGTCGTGGGAGGTCTTCCAGGTCTTTATACGTTGAAACGAGACGCCCTCCTCGCGGAGCAGGACCCGAAGGCCTTCGTGGCTGATGTCATCGACCACCCCCTCGGCGACTAGAAAGCCGGCTAGCTTGGCCAGGCTCCAGGTCGAGAACGGCAGGCCGTGCTCGACCGGCTTGGACTTGGCGATCTTCTTGATCTCGCACCGCTCGGGCAGGGTGAACACCTTGGGCCGGCCGCCCTTGTACCTCGGGTAGAGCGAATCGAAGCTGTCCGCGTTGAAGTTGTGGATCACGTCCCGGACCCGGTCAGCACTAGTGAATGTCACCTCGGCGATCTTCGCCTCGGGCATGCCCTGCGCGGACGGCAACACCATCTGGGCTCGCCGCCAGGTCACCACCGACCCCGTGCCCCGGCGGATGATCCGCAGCAGGCGCTGCCCCTCGTCATCATCGATCTCGCGGACGCGTATTCGTTCTGCCACCCAGACAGCCTGGCGAACACCGCACCGTCCGGACCAACATCCGAACGGCGCGTCACATCACTACAGGGCAAAGGTTCTCTGATGCGGCACTAGCATCAGTAGATTGCGCATTTCGCCATATTTCTTTGCGTAGAACTACACTCATGGCCATGACTGATGGCCAGAGGTTGCCGATTTCCGATGAGCAGCGCAGGGAGCTGGAGGCGTTGGGTCAGCGCGTTCAGTTCCCTGCGAACCACGTGATCTTTTGGGAGGGGCAGCCTTCCCGCTCGGTCCTGATCATTCAGGAGGGGCACGTTGCGGTGATGCAGAAGGCGGAGGACGGGACTGAAGTGCTTCTGGCCGTCCGTGGGCCTGGTGAGGTGATGGGCGATGAGGGTGCCCTGATGGATGAGCCGAGGTCGGCCACGGTGAAGGCGGTGAGCGATGTTGTGGGGTTGGACATCACCGCAGGTGACCTCTTGAGATTCGTTGATGAACATCATCTGTGGCCTGACATGTATCGGAATGCGGTTCGGCGGCGTCGCGAGTCGGATACGGAGAGGTCTCTCCTTGCGCGCCTCACGGTCAGGAGTCGGTTTGCTCGCGTGCTGCTCGACTTGGCCGTGGAGGCGGGGGAGGAGGTGGATGGTCGTTGGGAGATCGACGTGGAGCTGTCTCAGCAGGACATGGCCAGCAGGGTCGGCGCCTCTCGGGAGGCGGTTGCAAAGGTGCTGAGGGATCTTCGGGAGAGAGGGGTGCTTGAGACGGGGCGGCGCAGGTTGACTCTGACCAAGCCGGACGTGTTGCGTACGATTGCAGCTGGCGACTTGTAGACATCCACTTCCTTCTGTGTATTCTTACATAGAAGGGGGTGGAGCCTTCCTGGCTCTGCTGTTGGGCTCGTGGGGGCTGATCGTGACGTTGCAGGTGGTTGGCGCGTTTTGCATTCTCGTTGCGCTTCTCGGTGACCGGTTAAAGGTCAGCGACGTGGAGGTCACTGGGCTGTCGCGAGCCCGGGCTGCTGTGCTAATCGCGGTAGGCATCGTGTTCGTTGGGCTTGGGCTGCTGCCCGGCGCGGGAGTGTCGTGATGGGCGACTGGGACTGGAAGGTGCGTCATGCCAGATGAACTTGGCCCGTTTCAGGGCATCTGGGATGCCTGGATCGAGGTGCAGGAGGAGATGGCCCGCAAGCCCATCTCGCACTTTGAGCGCGCCGTGCAGATCCAGTTCGATGAGCTCAGGGCCCACCTCGCCGAAGGAGACCGTGAAGCGGCAGCACGCGAGATGGTGGACGTGATCAGCGTTGCCCTCAATGCGCTGCGCAAGCTCGGCTACACACCCGAGGAGATCAGCGAGATCGCCCAAGGCCGCGCCGAGCAGCGGATGAAGGGGCGAGCGCAAGAGATACTCGACAAGTACGAGATGGTTCACCACATCTGAGCTGCCGCGGTGCAGATCCGGCATGAACTTCAAAAGATGGCCTCCACTCGGTGGAGGCCATCCTCATGAGTCACGCGAACCGTCAAGACGTCCCTCGCAGGCCCTCTGGATGACACGGAGGTCGTCCACTGCAAGTTTCCGGCTGAGACGGCGTGTGCCTGGCATCGGACGGTTGCGCTGGCCACTTCCCCCTTGATCGTTACCCTGAAGCGTGGCGTGGGGCCGAGCTTCCTGGAGTGGTTGTGGGCCTTCGTCAATTCGTGATCGACGCCTGGTCGTGGCTGAACTACAAGCCAGTGATGGCCGATGCCGGCCGACCGTCGAGCCAGGCATTCCCGGAGCTGGCGGCCTCGTGGCTGCCGGCGCATGAACTGCGCAGGCTGGCGGCCTACAAGGTGCTCGCCTCGTACGACAACAACCAGGCTGGACAGCTCGCGGCGGCTGCGGGTGATGAGGCAGCGTTGGAGCGGCGGGAGCTCGGGGACGCGGCGAACCTGGTCGACACGGCGCTCGGCTACCTGCTCGGGTCGGATCAGCAGATCGCGGTGGCTGGTGCTGAGCACGCTGATGAGGGGTCTCCGGAGCCGGGTGCGACGGAGGCCGCGGCGGTTCAGGAGCGGCTGCGGAAGTGGGCTGAGAAGGAGCTGCTGTCGCTGCGGATCCAGCAGGCGGAGCGTACTGCTGCGCTGCTGGGTGACGGGGTGTATGTGCTGGCGTGGAATCCGGAGAAGCAGCGGCCAACGCTTCAGGTCGAGGACCCGGGGTTCTTCTTTCCGCAGTGGGATGACAGCCAGGACGAGGACTTTCCGTCGCGGGTGCATCTGGCGTGGGAGCTGCCGGAGGACGAGGAGGCGGGGGTGAAGGCCCGGGTGCGTCGGGTGACGTACGAGCTGGGCCCGATCTCCGAGGACGCCACCATGGTGCGGCACTACCCGTGGGAGCCGGGGCGTGCGTCGAACGTGACCTGTTATCTGACGGACGCCGAGTGGCTGCTGGAGGACCTCAAGCGCGGGCAGACACTGGACCGGCTGCCGATGGACAAGGCCGTCTTCCGGGTGCGTCCGGATGGTACGGAGCTGAACCGGCTGGATCTGGTGATCGACTTCGTGCCGGTCATCCACCTCACGAACACGATCCCGGACGCTGGGGAGCACTGGGGGCGCTCCGTTCTCGCCCGGGTGCTCCAAGGGTTGGACGAGTTGGCGGCGACGGATTCGGACAGCTCGGCGGCGAGCGCGACGACGGGCACGCCGATCATCGGATTGGCGGGGGCGCGGCTGCCGGTGGACCGGTCGGGCAGGCCGGAGAAGTTGAAGGTGGAGGCCGGCGCGGTGTGGCAGCTCGGCGACAGCGGGCGCATGGACGCGCTGGACACCTCACCTCAGCTGGCTGAGCTACGGGCCCGGGTCGAGCACCTGCTGGACCGGATCGCGGCGAACTCGCGGATCACAGCGGCCGGGCTGGGCACACTGGACGCTGCCGACGTGCCGTCCGGGTACGCGTTCAAGTTGGCGCTGGCGCCGCTGGATGCGCTGGTGGGAATGATGCGGCTGGCCCGGGAACACAAGTACCGGTTGCTGCTGAAGTTCGTGCAGCGGCTGTATCAGGCGGGTCGTGCGGAGGGCTGGGCGGCGGGGGAGTCGTTCTCGGCCCGGTTGGCGTGGGCGCCGCACACTCCGACGGACCGGGCCGCGGTGTTGGACGAGGTCGTCACGGCGTTCGGGGCGGGCGTGTTCTCGCTGGACACGGCGGTGCAGATGCTGCTGGACGCGGGCTATCCGATCGACGACGCCTCTCAGGAGGTAGCGCGGATCCGTGCTCGGGCCGAGGAGGACGCTGCGGCTCGAGTTGCCGAGGCGGCCGCCGCGCGCGATGGCCGTCGCTCGCCCGATCAGGATGATCTGGCGTCCGCTGCCGTCTGAGCCCTACCTGCCCCGGCGCCGGTCTCACCCCGGGGCAGTCATTTGGGTGTCAGTGGGAGGCGTCGAACGCCTCTCGGATTTCCTTGGGGACGCGACCGCGGTCGTTCACCTCATGGTTGTTCGCGCGTGCCCACGCACGAACCTCTTCCGCGCTGGGACCCTCCGTGGGGTTCTTGCGTGTCCGACCTGCATCCTTTGCTCGTCCTAGCTTTCGGCCGCTCTCAATGAACGGCCGGAACGCCGCGTCCAGCTTGTCGTAATTTTCCGGCGTGAGGTCGATTTCGTAGTTCACGCCGTTCAGGGAAAACTTGTGGGTGCTGACCTCGTCCGATTCCGCACCGGTGAGGTCGTCGGTGTAGATAGTGACAACTTTCTGAACCATGCCTGGATGCTACCCAGCCGCCTTCGGGGGTGATCCGGGGATGGTGCTGGCGGGGACGTTGTGACCTCCAGCGATAGATGGCCATAGACACTGAGAAGCCCACTGGTGAGTGGCTGGCGCTCGACTGTGGTTGGCCATTCTCCTCGGAGAAAGTTGGCCACTCCGTTCACGAAGTAGGCGCGACTGGTCCCCTTCCACAGGCGGAGTCCGAAAGGTAGCGGCCCGCCTCCGCACGCACGAAGGCGGGCCGCTGCGAAGAAGTGTCACCCTGTCCAGCAGAGATACACGTCGCGCAGGTACGGCCAGGTCTTTGGTCCGATCAGGCCGTCGACGACCAGGGTCCCACTACCGCAGAGTTCGTTGACCCTGGTCTGGAACCTCTTTGCGGCTGCCTTCGAGTTGCTTCCGAAGATGCCGTCGACGGTCCCAAGTTCGTATCCCTTGTACTCCAGCAGGCACTGGGCCTCCTTGCCTGAGGCCGATACCGACGAGGACGAGGGCTGAACGGTGTTGCCGCTGTAGTACCCGGCGTAGTACTTGTCACCCGGCGCCGAGCCGGTGTCTGTGACGTTGCATGCGTATGCCTGAGTGCCGAGTTCGGCTGCCGTAGCCGATGTGGCCGCCAGGCCTGACATGCACAGCGCGCCTGCCCCCAAGACCAATCCGAGCCTTACTCCAAAACGCATGAGGTTCCCCCACTGATGCTGGTGAGATGCAGAGACACTCAGGTCTTTGCAGATGAAGTGCGCACGCACTGCAGAGGTCGTGCTTGGACAGTCTCGGGCTACTTCACGATGTGCCGTACCTATAACGTTTCAGGGAGTGGTGGGCCCCCTGCTCCCGGGCCCTCTGGCTCGTCAAGCCTCCGCAGGCCAGTTGTTGCTGCGTGTGGCCAACTAACGCTGAGCGTCACAGACGTCGGGGTGTCATTCAGGCGTAGAATCGAACGCGCGAACGAGTTGCCACCGGATCCTGAGCGCCTGCGCGTGATCCTGGCGTACCTCGACAAGCAGGTCGCTGACAACGAGACCGTGGGCATCTACCTGCGCCTGCAGCGCGACGCCGTGCAGCGCGCCCTGGCTACAGCCAAGCGCCCGATCCCCGCCCACCGGGAGCGCCTCGGGCGCCCGATCGCACGGCCGGGCGTGTATCTACGGGAGCCGAAGGTGAGCCGCGATAATCCGAACCCGCCCCTTGTCCACACCTCGGACTGCAAGATGGTCACGCGCAATCCCGGTGAGGTCGATGCGCACAGGGCGCGGCTGGCATTGACGCAGGAGTTCGTGGGTGCGGAGCCGTGTCCGATCTGCAGGCCGGACACCGCATTGGGGCTCCTCGAATGACTGGCCGCGATGCGGGACCGTACGTCGCGGATGATCCTGAGGGCATGGCTGGGCCGATTCGGGTGGTCGTGCAGCCGCCGTCGGCGACGGGCGGTCGGCGCGTTCGCGTCGACGGCGAGATCCTCGGGCTGGCGTACGGCGTGCGTGACGTCGCCGAGTTCCTGCGCCGGGCGGGTCTGGAGGTTGATCCCTCTGTGGTGGCGCAGGTGCCGTGGATCGACTGGCGTGCAGTCGGCCCCGAGGACTGGGGTCCGTAGCTGGGGCGATGAGTTATCCACAAAAGTTATCCACAGGACCGAACGCGATCTTCAGGACCGTCGTACGGTGCCACCTCTGGTTGATCACCAGCACGGGGGTGCGTGATGTCGTACGAAGTGGAGCTGGCGCCGTGGGTGGAAGAGGTCCTGGAAGGGCTTGCCGGGGGCGACCGGCAGGAGGTCATGGGATCGATCGCCGCTGCCCTGGTCCGCAGCAAGGCGTGGCCAGCGCCCGGGGGCTGGGCGGCGGCCACGCTGTGCGGCCAGAGCTGGTGGATCAGCTTCGCGGCCTACCGCGACGGAATCGAGGTCCTGGATCTGGGCAGGGTGGGCGGACCGAGCTGCACGCGGTGGCGCAGCGTGGTGTGATCGCGGTTTGGTTACACTGATCGTCAGCGCGGGGGCGCGCACTGGAGGAGTTGCATGGTCCGGCCCCTGCCGAAGAGCGGCCCCGTCGGCTACCGACGTGATGGGCGGCCGATCTACCCGATACTCGGTGCCTCCTCGGAGGACGAGACGAACGACCACCTGGACGAAGCCGGTGACGGCGGCGATCAGGGGCAGCAGGTGACGGTCACCCAAGACCGGTTGGGCAAGATGCTCACCCGGGAGAAGGCGCAGGGTGAACGCGCCGCGATCAAGCGTCTGTTGACCACGCTGGGATTCGACACCCCGAAGGCACTGACGGAGTTCGTCACCGAGCAGCGTGAGGCCGAGCAGGCCGCGCTGTCGGAGGTCGAGCGCCGCGAACAGGCAGCCCAGGAGCGGGAGTTGCAGGCCGCTCGCCGTGAGGAGCTGGCCGCCGAGCGGGAGCGGGCGGCGCTGCGGCGCGCGGCTCTGGTCGCTCTGGGTGCGTCGGGCGATGACCTGGTGGACGCGGAGCGTCTGCTGGCGACCGATGACGAGGACGCGGACGACGCGCAGATCCAGGCGGCGGCGGAGGCGCTTCGGGCCCGGAGGCCGGAGCTGTTCGGCGATGTTCGTACGCCGCCAATGCCCGCGGCTCCGGCTGGGGCACCGGCCGGGCGCGGCCCGTCCCGGACGACGGCTCCTGCGAAGCCGGGTTCGGCCGGGCTGGAGATGGCCCGAAGGCGCGGGCTCGTACCGGAGTTCAGCGACGCCCGCTGAGCTGAGCGCCTGACAAGAGCAGTGGGGACCACGCCCCCTCGACTTCGTGGACGGCACTGCCCCCTATGGGCGGTGTGCGGAAGCTGACCGCATCGTCCATGGAGACACCAGCATGACCATTCAGCCCGTTTCGAAGTCCGAGTACACGACCGCCAACCGTGAGTGGCTTGCCTCTCTGCACGGCACGGACTCGACGGACACGATCACCCTCGACCTGAACCTGTTCACCGAAGGCGTGCACTACCAGTGCGGGGACGGCTGCGAGCCGTACGGCCGGGTCTTCTCCGGTGTGCCGGTCGCCAAGGTGGCCGAGTCGAAGCTGTACGGCCCCTACGACCCGGACGCCTCCTGCGGCCGGCAGGTGCTGCGCGGCTTCATCGTGGCGGAGGCGCCGTTCGCGCCGGGGCAGACTCGCGTGCCGGCCGCGCTGCTGTGGCACGGCGCGGTGAAGGTGTCGAAGGTCCCGGGCGGCATCGACGTGTCGCAGCTGACGTGGCACCCGCGTGCCGCGCAGATCCGCTTCGTGTGAGCGGGGCCTGAGCTGTGACGATTCAGGACCTGTTGAAGGACGTCCAGGCGGTAGACCTGACGACGTTCGCCCGCGCGATACCGTCCCCGCAGGATTTCCTGCTCACCCAGTCGATCTTCCCGACGATGGTGCTGCCGGAGGTCAAGTGGCGAGTGAAGGACTCCGGCCGGTACGTGAACGTCGCCAAGTACCGGGCGTTCGACGCTTCCGTTCCGTTCGCGACGCGCGAGGCGTGGCAGACCTCCCGCGAGGGTGCGCTGCCCGCGCTCGGCCAGAAGCTCGTGGTGGGGGAGCAGGAGCAGATCCTGCTGGAGGCCTCCCGGGGCTCGGACCAGGACCGGCTGATCGAGCTGCTGTACGACGATGTCGAGCGGCATGTGGAGGCGATCCGGTCGCGGCTGGAGCTGGCCGCCGGCGATGTGCTGGTCGACGGCCGGTTCACGCTGGTGCAGGAGAACGGGCTGACGTTGGAGGTGGACTGGAACGTCCCCGCCGAGAACATGCCCGTCGCCGCCCGCCCGTGGTCCGACCCGGCATCGGATCCGATCGCGGATGAGCTGCGGTGGATCCAGCACCTGGACGACATCGGCGCCCCGGAACCGGAGCAGGTGGTCACCAGCCGGAAGGCGTTCAGCTTCTTCGCGGCGAACAACGCCTACCGGGCGGCCTATTACGGGTCGGTGAGCCCGTCGACGACGCCGACGGCGACGCTGACCCCGCAGCAGATCAATGTGGTGCGCGGCAACTACGGCCTGCCGCCGGTGACGTTCTACAAGGCCCAGGTCCGGGTGGACGGCAAGCCGCGCAAGGTGCTGCCGGAGGACCTGTGGATCCTGGTGCCGCCGGAGCGGGAGAAGTGGGCGCAGACCATGCTCGGCGTGACCGCCGAGGCGCTCGTGCTGTCGCGCGGCTCGAACCCGGAGGTCATCCGGGAGGACGCGCCGGGCCTGATCATCACCCGCGGGGTGCAGGACGACCCCGTGCAGATCTGGACCAAGGGCGCCGCGGTCGGCATGCCGGTCATGCACACCCCGGACGCCCACATCGTTGCGAAGGTCCTGTGATGCCGGGACGCCGACTGATCGCCGCGGTGTACGTGAAGGACCCGGCCACCCACGAGGACCTGATCCTGCTGCCCGGCGAGAACCCGGACCCGGAGATCGCCGCGCTGGTGACGAACCCCGACGCCTGGGACGCGCCGCCGTACGACGACGTCGAGCCGGAGCCGATCGCGGTCGGCGAACCGGACCCCACGACGGGCACCGCCGAGCCCGACCCCGGGCCAGGCGAGGCCGGCGAGCCGGGCGGGGCCGGTACGAAGAAGCCGCCGTCGCGGCGGACCCGCTCAACCACCACCTAGCAGTACGCTCACCCGTACGGTCCGGAGCCATCACCCCCGTAAGGCTCCGGACCGTGCCTCGTATCCGAGGGATGTGAACCCGGTGGACGAGTTCCAGCGGTCCTGGCTGCTCGCCCAGCTCGGCCCGGACACCGACCCAGCCGACCTGGAACGCCGCTACTTCCGACTCCGCTCAGTACGAGCAGTCGCACTCGAGGTCCTGGGCGAGCGTCGCGCCAAGCTGCTGGCCGATCCGCTGAAGGTCACCGTCGACAACGTGGTGACCATGGACCTTCAGGAGAACCTGCGCGGTCTTGAGCGGCAGATCGAACAAGTCCGCCAGGCCCCGGCGCCGGACGACCCCGAAGACGAGGGCGAAGTAGCGGAGACGGTGATGACGGTGACGTGGCTGGCCCCAGCACGTCGCTACCGGTAGACGAGGTGGGAGATCGCTACGTGGTGGCCCAGTAGTCCTTCAGCATTTCGCCCGGCCATTCTGGCTCGCGGATCGCACCGCGAGGACCCATCTCCTCGAAGTATGGAGCAAGGTCGTAGATGGGGGTTCCATCGACGGCATCCAGGTCGGTGACGTGTAGATCCAGGCCGTCAACCTTCAGCAGTCGTGGGAAGCTTGTGGCCAACTGATTCGGGCGGCGATGGTTTCGGTGAGCGAAGGTGCCTGAGGGCTCCCAACGGGGATCATTCCGCGGACTGCGGGCGTGAAGGGCTACGTCCTCCGGAGACGCCTGGCTGAATTGCCAGGTCACCACCAAGTGGGAGAACTGATCGAGTCCCGTTACGACATCGAGCGGGAACTTCGAGTTCAGACGAATGATGGACTCGACGCCGCCCCAGTAGTCGTCTGCGACCTCCTTGCGGCCTCCGACCACGAGGCCGATGGGCTCGATCTCAAACGTCATTGTTCATCCTTCACCGTTGGACATGACGTGATCAATCTACGTTCCGGAGAGAGCGGGCGGCCGTTGTCGGCCAGTCTCGTGCACGCTTGTCCGGGTCGCTGCCGCACGGCCACCGCGGACTTGGACCGGGGGCAGCGAGGCGAGCATGTGCTGGGTAGGGTCGCCGTACACCGAGCTGGAGGGGTATTTGCATGGCCAACGATATTGTGCTCGCGCAGACGACCATCGACAACGAGGACCAGGCAAGGGCGCTGGCACGGGGTGCGGTTGAGAGCAAGTTGGCAGCGGGCGTTCACATCGACGGGCCAATCACCGCCGTCTACTGGTGGAAGACCGAGGTCGAGACGGCACGGGAGTGGCGTATCTCGTACATGACGACGACAGACCGTCTCCCGCAGCTGGAGGCGTGGCTGTCCGAGAAGCACCCGTATGACATCCCCCAGTGGATCACGCTGCCTGTGACCGGCGGGTCAGAGGCATACCTGTCGTGGGTTGTTGAGGAGACAACGCGGGATTGACGAGCGACGTGTCGCGCCATAGCAGTCGTGCACTGAGGTTGCCCGCGCGCCACTTCGGGCAGTTATCCCTTGTTACGGAAAGCTTCCACTCTTGCGCGTCCATGGTTCAGATTCTGAGCATTTGATCTGTAATTCGCATCTGGGTTGCTGGCGTCGCTATGGCCATGCCCGGACCTGGCCTGTTAGGCCGGGGGTGCTGTACGAGGATGGCGCCTCCCCCGGATGCGGCCTGGGGGAGACGGGGCGTTCTGGCGAGGGAGGACGGTCAGGGCTAGCTCGACTTGCCCTCGTTGACTTCAGGCGCAGTCGACCATGCCGAAGTCAACGTCACTGGCGCGCACTAGTCCGATGAACGAGGACCAAGCGGTGGCGGGCACGACGAGGGCAGGGCCGGTCTTGTTCTTGGAGTCGCGGATGCCGACCTGGCTGGTCAGCCCTGCGACCTCGACGCACGCACCGCCCGTGTCGTTGCTGTACGAGGACTTGAACCAGGCGGACTCTGGGGCCACGTCAGGGGCCGTGATCTTGGTATTGATGGCTAATTCCACTCTCGGGCTAGGGCTTCCAGGAACCCGGCTGTGCGAGCCGGGGGCAGGGCGCTGTCGCGCATGGCGTCGAAGCGGCGCACGTTCCGCTGAACCTCCTGCCGCTCATCGGTGACGCTGATCGTGTTCGGCATGTCGACCTGCACGACAGGGTCAAGGGTCTCGGAAAAGTCCAGCAGAATGAAGTTGCTTTCCGAGCGATAGGTGACAACGTCGTGAGGGAGGATCTGGACGGTGACGTTGTCCAACTCGCCCAGCTTCACGATCTCCCCGAACTGCCCGCGCATTACTTCAGGGCCGCCCACCATCCGCCGGACGGCAGCCTCGTCCAGGATGACGCGAAGCTCCAGCGGGTCTTCCGAGCGTGTGATCAGTTCTTTCCGCTGCAGTCGTAGCCGGACGTTCTGCTCGATGTACTCACTCGTCGTCTCGTCCACGGGCTTGGCGATCTGATAGAGGGCCTTCGCGTAGTCCTCCGTCTGGAACAGCCCGAAGACGAAGGCCGGCTGCCAGGCGCGCATCACTGTCGCGTCCTGTTCCAGGCCGCGGTACGTCGGCATCTTCGAGGGCATGTACGCCTTGTAGGGGGTCCACGGCTCCTTGCTCAGCGACTCGCGATGCAACTGGAGCAGGGTCTCTCGATCCTCTCTGGGCAGATCCAGGTCCAGATGGTCGATGAGAGCCTCAAGGTCGCTCACACGCGGCAGGTCGTTCTCGCCGATCTCCACCCGCGCGAGCTTCGTGTGGGAGAAGCCCAGGGCCCTGGCTACCTCCTGAAGCGTCTCTCCCTTCTTGTCTCGAAGCTTTCGCAACTCCTTGCCCAGTTCCCTGCGTCGGAACGTCGCCCCGCGCTTAGCTGCCACTGCGTAACCCTCTCCCCAGTCCTGTCGGTACTCAACGTGCTCTGTGTCCCATGCGGTTGCGGGTGGTGCCCCTGAGTGTGCAACCCCTGTATCCCTTTGAACAACCCCTTGCATGTGTTCAGGCAATTGCCAATTTCAGTGCTGTCGCGATTGCCCTTGCACAGTAAATCGCACATGCAGCACGGTGGTTGAGCGCGCTGATCGAGAGCACCAGTTCACGGCAGCGAGTGGGCGTCTTGTTGCGCCCTGTGCGTACGTCCCGGTCCTGTCCCGGGCTCGTGCCAAGGCACTACCTCCCCCCCCCGACGAGCCGAGGCCAACATGCGCCAGAGTGCCACCCTCCACCACAGCCACGGCTGGATGGACCAAGAGCGAGTCTTTGACGAACTGCTCTCCCCCGACAACATCCGCGGGACCACGCTAGGCAGCCATCTCTTGCCGTATCCGGTCCAGGGCATGGCTTGCGGCTTCGTTGATCTCCGGCAGCCGGTTCGCCGCCGCGCGCACAATGCGTTGCAGTTGGTGGGGGAGACGCTGGCGGATAGCCTCGTCGACCGCGGTGTGCAGGGACTGGGCGGCGCCGCTGAGGTCGTCGGCGGCCAGCCGTACTTGGGCCACGGTGATGAGCTCGATCACACGCCACTGCGGGGCGACGGTGGTCGTCGGCACAGGACTACCTTGCTCGACCAGTTGTGTGGCGATGTCGGCCTGGCCGGTGGAGATCAGTCCGCGCAGTCGAATTTCGTGCAGGGCGTAGGGGTTGAACAGCGACGTGTGCTCGGCCTCGTTGAGGAGCCGGTCGCTCTCCCGTATCGCCTTGTCGAACAGAAGTTGGTTACGGAGCGTGCCGGCGGCACGGGCGAGGAGTGGAAGTGCGGCGGCTCTCGCCTCCTGGTTCGGCGCGAGGGAAACGGCGTGGAGGAGTCGGTCGACGGCGGCTCCGTGGAGGCGGGCCTTGCGCAGTTCGTTGCCGTGCATGCGCAGCACGTAGGAGGTGAAGGTCGGGTCACCGAAGTAGCGGGCGATGCCGATGCTCTTCGCGGTCCAGCGGGCGGCGGTGCTGAGTCGCTCTTCCGGCAGAACGTTGCCGAGGGCGACGCCGAGGCCGACTCGGGCTCGGGCCAACAGGTGCAGGACGTCCCGTTCAGTGTGGCCGTCGTCCACTCGCGCTTCCAGCCGCGCGATCAGCGGCCACAACTCCGCGACGGCTTCGGACGCGTGGCCGGACTGGCGGGCGATCTCGGCGAGGCGGACGGTGGACTCACCGAACTGCAGCATGGCGCGGTGGTCGGTGTCGGCCGGGTCCGTGATGCCCAGGACATGTGGGGGAAGGCGCAGGGACTCGGCGATGTGCTGGCGGGAGCCGATGTCCTCGATGCTGCGTTTGCCCAGTTCGAGGAGCGAGATGTACGTCTTGTCGTAGCCGAGGAGACGGCCGAGTTCGGTCTGGTTGATGCCGTGCACGGCGCGGTGGAAGCGCAGGATGGCGCCGAGGTCGCGGGTGGCGAGGATGGTCTCGGCCTGCGGCGTGGCCCAGTGCCACAGGGTGTGCTGCGAGCGGCGCGTCACCCTGCCGCTATCCATCGCCGGTTACATCCGTTCGTACCAGGCGGCGATGGACTGCTTGTACCCGTCGGGCATGTTCAACCCGGGTACTTCCTCAGCAGCGAACAGGCCGAGCTCCTTGTGCTCGCTACTCACCACCGGCGCCATATCCGGGGTAGGGACGGAGCAGCCGTAGGTGACGATCACGACCCGTCGGTCCGGCAGCGTTTCGGGCAGCGGCTGGTAGATCCACACGTCCAGGAGTGGGCCCACCTTCACCGTCCAGCCGGTCTCCTCCTCGATCTCCCGCTCCACCGTCAACTCCGGGGTGGGGTCGGCTGCTTCGAGTCGGCCTCCGGGCAGTTCCCACTCCTCGCGTTCGTTCTTCAGCAGCAGAACGCGTCGACGGCTGTCCACTGCCACGCCCTTGACGGAGACGGGCCAGGTAGGGGGCGTGTACGCCATCGCTCTCCTCGAAATACGCAGGTGGCTGAGGGTGCTCGGAACGTACCACGACACCCACAACTTAAATCCCTCGTGGGCGAATTGCCCGAGTCGACAATCTGTCGCTTTACCCCAGGCCCAGCTGCTCCGAACAGTAAGAGCACGACATCGCAGCGAAGGAGATCCCTGATGCGCCGAGCCCCTCAGCCGTACGCCGATGCTTTCGCGCACCACCGCATCGATCTCGCGGCGCCGGGGGCAGAGGCGGCGATCGCGGCACAGCTGCGGGACGTGGGACTGGTCACGCTCGACGGGTTCACCTCGCGCAACGCCGTGCTGGCCTTCGCCACCCGGATCATGGACGCCGTGCCGCACCGCGACAGCGACTCGGACGGTCTCACCACCATCCGGGACACCCGCCGCCACGTGCACCGGGCGGGCTTCGCCGGATTCGGCAACGGGGACCTCGATCCGCACACCGAACGCTCAGGTACCCCACATCCGCCCCGTCTGATGCTTCTCGTGTGCGGGCAGACCGCGGTGATGGGTGGGGAGTCCCTGCTCACTGACGGACAGGCGGTTCACTCCGACCTGTTCACCGGCAGTGGGCGGGCGGCCGGTGCGGCGCTGGCACAGCCCCGGACCGCATTCTTCGGAGCCGGAGACGGCCACGCCACGCAGGTGTTCACCGTTCACCACGGTCAACGGGTATCGGTACGGCTGCGGTTTGACGGGCTCGCGCGCTGGAGTCCGATCGTTCAGCCCTACCTCCCGTACCTGAGGGCCGCGGCCATACGCCATCAGGTGCCTCTGGCTCTGGCGCCCGGCGAGGCATATCTGCTGGACAACGAACGCTGGCTGCACGGGCGTCGTGCCTTCACTGGCGATCGGCTCTGCTGGCGTGCCCTTGGCCATCCCCGCTTCCCCATGCTGCGAGGGTTCGCGCCCGCCCAGGGAGTGCTCCTTTCTCCCATGGTCTCGGAGGCGGGATGACCATGGAGCGAACCATGCCGGCGGCTCCCGCCGGGGCGTTGAAGGCTGCCACAGCCGATGCCCTCACCGGCCTGGTCCCAGATCGGGCAGCCCCGCTGGGCTTCGAGGTGGACTTCCTTCCATTCGAGCACTGCGCCGGGCAGATGAGGCGGATCACCAGGGCCCAGCTGGACGGCTGGGACCTTACGACGCTGGCCGACGATGCCACGCTCGCCGTGTCCGAATTGGTCACCAATGCCGTCCGGTACGGCAAGGGACGACCGGTCGGGCTCAGGGTGCGGTGCTCCGCCGGGGAGCTTCGCATCGAAGTGACCGACGGTTCCCCGACTCCTGCTCGGATGCGGTCCGCCGACGCGGCCGACGAGGACGGCCGCGGGCTGTTACTCGTTGCGGCCGTCTCGAAGGAGTGGGGCGTCAGCTCGGACGGCACGATGACGTGGTGCTCCATCACGATCCCTGAAGGGGGATCGTGATGGTCGCTGTGGACACTGCTACAGCTGCCGAACTGCTGAGCCGGCCAGTCTCATCCAGGGACGAGACGATGCGCATGCTCGTGCACAAGCTGTCCCGCTCCCTCGCGGACGACGGGATCAGCGAGGACCTGATCGACACCCTCGAAGACGTCCTTCGCGACCGGCCCGACCCCAGCCCTGAGGACCGCAGCCGCAAGCTCGACGGCCTCTTGGTTCGTCTCGGACTCCCCCTTGCCCGGCGGCAGCGCCCGCTGTCCGCTGCGCCGCTCAGCGAGGAGGAAGCTGCGCGGATCACCGACCGGTTCCACCGGGCGACAGTCCAGCTCATCAGGGTCGTCCCGCACCGCGTCCGGTGGTACCCCACGCAGGAGGTATGCCGACTCCTCGCGCTGCGGGACGAACGGCCGGCCCCGGACGAGACGCTGTCGCACCTGCGCCGGTACGCCCTCGCCATCGTCGCCATCCTCGACCTGATGGGAGACGACGCATGAGGCGCGCTCCCTCCCCACACGTCGGACCTGCCCTGTGCCGTGACTCCTCCTCACGGCAGCAGGCCCGACTCCCTGCCCGGCGCTGGGAGAGCACGACTCCATCCGTCCCCCACGGGAAGTCGAAACACCCCAGCGCCGGGCACCCTCTCCGCCGCATCGCCCCCGCACTACTCGCCGCGCTCGCCGTCGCTGCCCTACGGCGGTGGCAGCGGACCCGACGTCTGCGACCGCCGATACGCCGGCTCGCGGCCGACGCGGAACACCGGTTCGCCGCCCTGTGCCAGCAGATCACCCACGCCCGCCAAGGAGTTCAGAAGTGACCCTGACCATCCCGAAGATCCGACTCGCGCCCAGAGAGCGACAAGTCGTCGAAGGCATGGCCGACGGCCACGCGCTCACCAAGGTCGCAGCAGACCTCAAGATCAAGCCGGGAACCGCCTCCGGCTACCTCAAGCTCGCCAAATCGAAGCTGCACGGCATGAGCGAGATCGAGGCCACGATCGCCGTCGGCTACGCCACCGACGCCATCACACACCCCGACCTCCTGGACCCCGACAAGCTGACACTGCCCACAGAGCAGCGTGAGCTCGTACCACTCATTGGCCAAGGCAAGTCGTCCGCGCAGATGGCCGCCGAGTTGAAACGAGGATTCGGCTTCATCGGCAGCGATGAGCAGGACCTCCTGGCAAACCTGGGCGCCAAGAACCGCGCGCACGCCATCAAGCGGGCCTGGCAGTACCAGATCCTGACCGCCCAGCAGGTGATCGCATGGCTGCGCTGACCCCCTCCCCGGACACGGAATCCGAGACGCCCCCGGCCGGTGCTCTGTCACGGTGCGAGCAGGAACGGGCGGTGATGAGAGATCGGCTGGCCGATCCCACACTGATCGATCGAGCCCTGGAGATCAGGCTGGGCAACGACGACTCCTGCGAGACGTGCCTGGCCGTTCCCCTGGACGGCAAGCGGGTGGCCGGGGAAGTCACCGTGCAGGGCTGGACTCAGGCCCTGCTCGTCCTGCTCGCCCTGGACGGGCAGCCAGGCTTCCCGGACCTACGGGACGGCACTAGTTACGGCGAGGCGATCGATGCGCCCCGCACCATCCGCTGGGGCCTGGGCGCCACCCTCGGGGATCAGAAGCTGCGGGCCCGGATGTGGGGCTACCACGACGCCGGCGTGCGCGCCTACCAGGCAGAGCAGAACCGAGCGGATCCGCGCATCCCTGTCACGCCGATGCCCGAGGACTCCGACGACAGCCCGGCCGTAGCGGGCATCTACGACATGCTCATCGGCGGCTCCGACAGCTACCTGGCAGACAGGAAGTTCGTGTGGTCGCTCGCGGAGGCCGATGCCGAAGCCCTGTCAGTCGCGGCTGTCATCAACCGGCTGCACAGGCCGAGCGTGATCAGTCACCTCACGGCCCGCGGCATCGGTCAGTTCCTCGACCTGGGATGCGGCCTGATGCCCTTCCCCAGCCCTCCGCCCGACGACGCCGAGCCGTACACCACCCTCCACGACATCGTCGCCCGCCACCAGAGCACGGCGCGGATCGTCTACGCCGACCACAACGCGCTGGCCTTCGGGGCCAGCCGCATCACGGTGGAGGAGCACCCCTTGCAACCGCAGTGGGTGCAGGGCGACATCCGGCACATGCACCAGTTCCTCACCTCCGGGCGGGTGCAGTACGTGCTCGACTGGAGCCGCCCTATCGGGGTGCTGCTGCATGACGTCCTGCCCTGGATCGGCTCCGACGAGACCGTGACCGAGGCCATGGACGTACTGCGGGAACAGCTGCCGCCCGGCAGTGCCCTGTCCGTCACCCATGCCACCGACTTCGGCGGCAACCCCATGTCCAGGTTCACGGCGCCGTTCCGCGCGGCAGGCATCGACTTCAAGCCGCGTGATGCCGATTTCATCGAGTCGCTGTTCGGCAGCTGGGCGTTGGAGACACCGGGACTCGTAGCACCGCACCGCTGGCGCACGACCCACCCGCAGGCCGAATTTGACCCGCACGAGGCCGGCGCGCTGGCCGGGCTCGCTTTCAAGCCGGAACAGCGCCCATGAGGGCGACCACAGAAAACGAGGCACCCCCCACGTCGATGAACATGACGCCGCAAACGACCACCGGTCTGCCGCGGGACTGTTTCCTCCGTCCTTCGGTCGCGCGGATCGACAACTTCATGACGGGCGGAACCGACAACTACGACGTCGACCGGAAGCTGGCCCGAGGTCTTGTGCAGTTGGCACCGTGGCTGCCGCACATGGTGGCGATCAACGAGCGGCACCGGCCCCACGCAGTGAGTGTTCTCGCGCGCGAGCTCGGGATCTCTCAATTCCTGGACCTCGGATGTGGGCTGGCCTCCGCGTACAGCAGCAAGCTCCAACGCCATGATCTGGCCACGCCGTTCGAGGCCGCGGTCGGCGTCCATGCGGCTGCTCGCGTCGTCTACGTAACCTACGACCCGGTCGTCAGTGCCCACGCGCGCACGATCTCGGACGTGAATGAGGCGACCGAGGCACTCCAGGCGGACGTCTGCCGCACCGAAGATCTCCTCGCCCATCCCAAGATCCAGGCGATATTCGACCACACCAGTCCCATCGGCGTCCTGGTCCATGACTTGTTGCCGTGGGTGGCCGACGAGGTGGCCGCCGCGACGATGGCCGTGCTGCGGTCCTGGCTTCCAGCTGGAAGTGCGATCTCCCTGACCCACGCCAGCACGGACAGGGATCCGCAGGCAATGAAGAGTCTCGTCGATGGCTATGCCGAGGCTGGCATCGCATACCGGCCGCGCCCCCTGGAGCAGGTCAGATCGCTGCTGAGCCCGTGGCATGTCCTCCCGCCGGGTCTCGTCCCGACCGCGCAGTGGCTCGCCGGGAGTATCCGCGGTCTGCCGTCAACCGAGTACTCGCACGCCTACGCCGCCATCGTCACCGAGGCCCGGCCTTAGGGCCTCCGCCGCCGACTACCCGCTTGCCGTCGGTTGCGTGACGGTCGCAGATCGGCGGGCGGGTGCACGACCCGGCAGCCGGACCTGAAACAGGGCTCGGTGCCGGATAGCCGTGTGGGGAGGGGCTTCTTCCCCCTGGCCTCTCCCCACACTGTCACTTCGCCGCCGAGAGCACGTAGGTCTTGGAACCCACGCATCCCGCCCCGGCACAGACCGGACGGTGGCCTGGGAACGAGGCCAGTCCCGGCCGTGTGCTCGCCGTCCGTGGGGGTTTGCGGTACAGGGCCGGGAGCCCTGCCACACCACCTGTTCCCTCGATAGGAGAGTGCTTTGCTCACAGCTCCGAGCTTCGACAACGTCGAAGGTGCCTACCTCGCCCTGCTGCGGCTCGCCACCGAGCAGCCGGAGCACCGGATCGACGCGCGCGGCAATGCCGCCCGGGAGATGATCGGGGTCGGCTTCCGGCTCACCGATCCCCGGCAGCGTCTGCCGTACCTGGCCGAGCGCAAAGCGAACCCGGTGTTCCAGTTCGCCGAGGCCCTCTGGTACCTCGCCGGCCGCCGGGATCTGGAAATGATCAGCTACTACGCGCCGTCCATGACCGCCAGCAGCGCCGACGGCATCCGCCTGGGCGGATCCGCGTACGGCTACGCCCTGTTCAGCCCGGCCCGTGGCGCCGGGCAGTCGCAGTTCGACCAGGTGATGGAACTGCTACGCAGCGAGACCGACAGTAAACGCGGCTACCTGCCCGTGTTCTCGGCGAAGGAACTCAAGGACCACAGCAACCCCGACGTCGCCTGCCTGGCCGGGCTGCACCTGCTGCCGCGCGACGGGCAGTTGCACATGGTCTGCAACATGCGTGCGAACGATCTCGACTGCGGCCTACTGTCCGATGTCTTCTCCTTCACGATGATCCAGGAGTACGCGGCGATCCAGCTCGGCCTCCAGCTCGGGACGTACACCCACACCATCGGATCCGCTCACGTCAACGACGCCAACGCCGAGCGTGTGAAGCGCGTCCTGGGCGAGGCCGACTCCCGTGCCGCCGTGGCCTCTTTCACGTTCCCGGCAATGCCGCAGAGCACTGAGGGAGCGACCATCGCGCAGGTTCTTCAGCACGAGGAGGCGCTCCGTACGAACCAGCTTCGCTACAGCGTCGAGCACATCCAGGGCCTGGACCTGGATCCGTACTGGCAGCAGGTGGTGATGCTGTTCGAGCTGTACCGGCAGATCCAGCACGACCAAGCGGAAGCAGTCGCCCCGGACCTCCTGGCCGCGCTCGACCCCGGCCTGCACTGGCTCGTGGAACGCAAGTGGCCGATCTGCGCTGCGGCCGGGGGTGCGCAGTGAGTGGCGGGACGCCGATGAGCGGCGCCGTGGTGCAGGGCATCGACTTCGACCGTTGGGCGGTCATCCTGTGCAAGCCGGACGCCGTGGCGCGCGGCCTGGTCCACCGCGTCCTCGGAATGATCTCCGACGCGGGCATCGCTGTCTCCAGCTGCCTGGACATGATCGCCGAGCCCTGGCAGCCGCACGTCGTGTACCGGGACCTCCTCGCTGACACCGGCCGCCGCAGCCTCCCTGACCTGCCTGCCTACATCGACGCCGCGTTCACGGGCCGGCCGGTCACCGTGGCCCTCGCACACGGTGAACCCGGCCTCCACGCCCGACTGCGTCAGCTCATCGGGCACACCGACCCGACGCGGGCGGCGGCCGGCACGATCCGTGGCGACCTCGGCGACGACAGCCGCGCCGCCGCCGACGCGGAGAGGCGCCTCGTCCGCAATCTCGTCCACACCAGCGACGATCCAGCCAGCGCCCGCCGGGAATACGGCACCTGGTACGGGCCCGGCCGCCGCCTCCAGATCTCCGACTTCGACCGCTGCTCCGTGATCCTGTGCAAGCCGGACGCAGTGAAACTCGGCATGGTGGACGCCGTCCTCGAACGGATCGCGGCCGCAGGCACCACCGTCGCCAGCCGCCGCGACATCATCGTGCAGCGGTGGCAAGCCGACGTGCACTACTGGGATCTGCTCGCTGACGCCGACCACTTCCCCGACCGGGACATCCCCGCGTGCCTGGACGATGCCTACACCGGCAAGAGCGTTACGGTCGCGCTGGCCTACGGGGAGCCGGGCATCCACAACCGGCTGCGCGAACTCATCGGCCACTTCGACCCGACCCGGGCCGCTCCGGGCACAATCCGCGGCGACCTCGGCAACGACAGCCTCGAACGCGCCCTCGCCGACAAGCGCCTCGTGCACAACCTCGTGCACACCTCGGACGACCCGGACGCCGCCCGCCGAGACTTCGGCACCTGGTACGGCGCATCCCGCCGCCTGCTGCTCACCGCCCCCGGCGTGCCGCACCAGCCCACGCCCGCAGACCGCTGACCACCCCAGGCCTTTGGAGGCTTCCATGACCGCTCCCTCCGTTCCTCGCCGGTCACTGCCACTGCTGACCTCGGAGCAGATCGGCCAGCTGCAGCCCGCACTCGCCGACGTGATCGAGTACCGCAAGTCCGGCCTGTCGCTGAACCACATCGTCGGCTGCCCGCTGGAGTGCGCCTACTGCGTACGCCATGTCTTCGGCAACTTCACCATGAAGACCCCCAAGCGCCTGATGAGCGACGAGGCCGCGGCCGCCGCACTCGTCAACCATCCCTACTTCCGGCCGCACAAGACCCCGTTACAGCTGTTCAACCGGGCCACGGACGCGATGCTGCCCGTGGTCAAACCGCACCTGTACGCCGTGCTGCGGCAGCTCGATGACCGCGGCCTGACCAACCACGTGCTGGTCATCACCCGGTGGCGGGTCAGTGCAGAAGACTGCGCGGTCCTCAACTCGTTCGAAAACCTGCGGCTGACGGTGCTGGTCACGCACTCCGGCATCGACAATCCTGCCATCGAGCCGGTGAACTCGGCGTACGCAGCCGACAGCCTGCGGATGCTGTACGAGCACGCCGAGCGATACCGCACCGTCCTGTACTGGCGCCCGATCGTTCCGGGCCTCAACGACTCCGACGAGCACATCGAGCGGGCCCGCGAACTGTCCCTGCACGCGCACGCCACCGTGTTCACGGGCCTGTTCTTCCGCGATGAGATCAAGGCCTACTACGAGGCCAACGGCCTGCCCGAGCCGTACGACGACACCGCCCGCCGCAAGATCATGCCGGAGCTGGCCGAGCGGCGAATCCTGGACGCGTTCGACTCGGCGACTCTCCCCGGCGGCAAGCCGTGGGGGACTCTGTTCCGCAAGACGAGCTGCGGTGTCGCCTTCGCCCACGGGGAGGCCGACTACAACGGCCACTACGGGGTGCGGGAGTTGTGTGACATCTGCCCGCCCGAGCAGATCGCTTTGTGCGCCAAGGCGTGGGTCAAGCCCGACCTGGACGAGGTCACCCGCGAGGCGCGCGCCCTCGGTGCCACTGGCCCCGTTGAGATCACCGATCGTGCCATCGTTGTCGAGGGACTGGACGAACCGCCCCGCTACTTCCTGCAGCACGGACACGGCTACCAGTGCCACGACCGCACCAAGCCCCACCACTACCGCCAGCACGGCCGGGCCTCCATTGGCTGGGCAGCGGAGGACGGACCTGACTCCCCATGAACTTCGGCTCCTGGCCCCACCTGCTCGTCGTCGACGTCGAGGGCAACGGGACCAATCCGCCTGATCTCGTCGAGATCGCGGCGCTGCCCATCCGCGAAGGCCAGCCGGACACAACGACGGCCGGGGCCTGGCTGATCCGTCCGCAGAGGCCGGTCACCTCACGCGCGGCCAGCGTCCACGGCCTGACCAACGATCTCCTGGCCGATAAGCCTGGATGGGACGAACTCGCCGACCAGGTCGGCGCCGTCCTGGGCACGGCCTGGATCTGCGCCCACCACGCGCACGTCGACTACCGCGAGCTGCGCCGCCACTTGCCCACGTGGGAACCGGCCGGCGTCATCGACACCCTGCGCCTGGCCAGGGCGACGTACAAGGACCTGCCCTCGTACACCCTCGACGCCCTGATCAGGCATGTGCAGCCGGACCTGTCGCAGGCTCCGCGCGCCGGCAGGCACCGCGCCACGTACGACGCCTACGCCACGGCACAACTCCTGCTCACCATGGCCAGCCACTACCAGACCTGGGATCTGCTCATCGCCGCAGCGGTCCCCCCTGGCCTGCCCGGTGCCCCCGAACCAGAAGAGGACCCCACACTGTGGTGACCACCGTCCATCCCATCCGTATCGGCGTGCTCGGCACCCACTCCACCGGCAAGACGACGCTCCTGAAACGGATAGAGATGGAGCTCCGCGCCGAAGGGGTCACCGTGGCCCGAACCGGCCGCCTCGGCAAGCGCGCCGCAGCGGCCGGTCTGCCCAAGATGCAGCACCACACTGCCGCCTCCACCGAGTGGATCATCACTCAGGGCATTGCCGACGAGCTCGCCGCGGCCGCCCAGGGCGCCGAAGTCGTGCTCATCGACCGGGCCGCCCACGACGCCGTCGCCTACTTCCACGCCGCGTTGGAATACCGCGGTGAGGTACCGCCCAGGCTGGAACGCGAACGTCTCCTCGTGCTCGCGTCGACCCAACTGTCCAAGTACGACCTGCTGTTCGCGACAGTGCTCGATCAGGACGTGCCCGTGGACACCAGCCACGACTACGACGCCCGCTTCCGGCACCTCGTCGACCAGCACCTCCACCGCCTCCTGGACCAGGACGCCATTGCCCACCAGCGGGTGACCAGCGCCCCCTACAGCCAGGCCGACGCCATCGACAGAGCAGTACAGCACTGTCTGAAGGAGGCTCTCGTATGACACCGCCCGCAGGCACCCTCACCATCGCAGGGAAGACCGTGTCCCGGCTCGGCTTCGGCACCATGCGCCTGACCGGCCCTGGGACTTGGGGTGACCCTACGGACCGGGCCACCGCAGTGCGCGTCCTCCGCCAGGCCGTGCACACCTACGGCATCACCCACATCGACACCGCCGACGCCTACGGTCCTCACACCGTCGAGCACCTGACCCGTGATGCGCTCTACCCCTACCCGGACCACGTACTGATCGCCACGAAGGTCGGAATGATCCGCCCCGCGCCGGGCCAGTGGATGCCGCTCGGCAATCCCTACTACCTGCGGGCCTGCGTCGAAGCAAGCCTCCGTCGTCTGCGCGTCGAACGACTGGAACTGTGCTACCTGCACCGCATCGACCCCGAGGTGGCAGTCGAAGACCAACTCGCCGTCCTGCAAGCCCTCCAGAACGAAGGCAAGATCGGGCACATCGGCCTGTCGAAAGTAACCCCCGACGACATCCTCCGGGCCAACAAGTACCTGACCGTCGCCGCAGTACAAAACGTCCTCAACACCGAAGAATCCTTCGACCCCGCCGTCGAAACCAGCCGCGAACTCGGCATCCCCTACGTGGCCTACCGGCCGCTCGGTGCCGGCCGCCTCGTCAGCGCCAACGGACCAGCCGCACCGCTCCACTGGCTCCTCGACCTCGGCAGTCACATCGCTCCCATCCCCAGCACCAGCCAGCCCAGCCATCTCGCCCAGATCGTGGCAGCAGTCCAAGGCAGCCCGGCCTGATGCCCGCCGCCACCGTCGCGATACCCGCCCGGCGACACACCGCCTACGAGAATTGGCGGCCGCCAATAGTCGGCGTCGCACTTCTGGTGCCGGTCGGCGCCGACTGCCTCGCCGTCGCCGACCTGCGCGGGCTGCTCATGCTGCCCGTCGGCGAAGTCCGCGTCGGACAGCCACCACAGGAGGCCGCTCAGAACGTCCTCAATTCCCCAGAGGGCCTTCCGCTCCTTCGCCGAGTCGCAGTGGATCAGGTACAGACACGTCGCCGGAAGGTCATCACATATGTACTGGCCGCCGCACCGATGACGCGTGCAGCCGTCGAGACTCTGGTCTACCGCGATCCCCGGGCCGACGTACGCGTCATACCCACGATGCACTTCATCGACCAGGTGCGCCCCGAGGCCCGACTGAGGACTCTCGTCAGCCTGCAAGCCCTCGCCACCGGCGAGACAGCCTCCATCGAAGACGGCAAGGTGCACGCCGAATCGCCACCGCCATCCCGACCCTGCCGCTAGCGTCGGTCGCACCACCTGCTCCAGGGAACAGGAGCGGACAACCGGCACGGCCAGTCATCTACACGCACGTCATCTTCCGCACCGGATACAAGATCCTCTTCTCTCAGCGCGGAGGACCGTACTGCCGATGGCACATGCCGTCGGGCAAGCTCGAACAAGGTGACCCCCTGTCTGTCGCCGCCGCACGCCCGTTGTACGAGAAAGTCGGCATCATCATCAGCCCCGGCTTGTCATGCGGCACCACCACGGAGGGTGTGTCGCCGTGAGCGTCCTAACTGATCACGAGCCGACGTGACGTCAGCGTAGTCAGACGGGATTGCCGGGAGCTGTCCGACAGCAGTCATAGCGTCGAGTGAATGGACCACAACGCAGAGGACCTGCACAGCCTGCGGATCACCGCCCGCGGCCCCAAGGTCGGGATAGAGCTCGACGGACGGCACGTCGACCCGGGGGCCTTCAAGGGTTACGCCATAAGTCACCAGGAGGGAGAGTCCCCACATGTTGTGCTGTACGCCGGGGACTGGGCCGAGACGGTCTTCGAAGGGCTGGCACGCGTCGCGGTCGCGGAAGCCTCCGCCCCTGGCCCGGCCGCAGCGGTCTTCCTGGCAGCAATCGACCCCGAGGAGTTGGAACGCGCTGCACTGGCCCGGTCCGACCTTGGCACCGGCCCGCGTTCGTTGACGGAGGCGATGCTCACCCAACTCCAGGAGTGGGCTCATGGCCTTTGATGTCGAGGGTGCGCGTCGGGTCGTCGGCCGGGTCCTGGACGACAAGCTCGAAGCCTGGAGAGACAGCGCCAGCCGCACAGACGATGTGCTGGACGACGCCACTGGGCAGCTCGTGCCGCCCGCGCCGGACGAACTGCTGATCTGGAACGGGCTCGGCGCTGTGATGCCGCTGGGCCGACCCGCGGTCACCCGGCCGTTGAGCGGCGCATTCGCCGTCGAGCCTCCCACGACGGAATACCAGGCTGTACTGCCCGTCGACGCCCCGGAACTGCGACCGGACGACGTGATCCGAGTCGCCGGATCAGCGAGGCCGGGCGGCCCGCGTGATCCTCAACTGGTCGGCCGCCGCTTCCGAGTCTCGGACGAAGCCGTGGGAACCTTCAGCGTGGTGCGCATCGTCAGGGTGCAGGTGATCGACTGATGGCGCTCGCGAATCCGCATCCGAATGCCCACCCGGACGCGACCGCGTTTCGGGACCCGATCGCGCTGGCCGCTGCCCTGGCCCGGATGGGCCCGGCTGCCCGCGCCCGTACACGCACCATCACCCGTCATCACGCGATGCTGCTGCGCGTCCGTATCCAGCGCAACGCCAGCGGCCGTCCGGGACCGAACGTGATCACCGGCCAGTACCGCGCCTCCTGGGACGTGCGGGTGCGTGCCGGAGGCGGCCAGGTCACGGCCGAGGTGTTCTCCGACGCCCCACAGTCAAGACGACTTGAGTACGGCTTCGTTGGCGTTGACGCGCTCGGCCGTCACTACCGGCAGCCACCGTTCCCGCACGTCGAGCCCGCGTTCCGGCAGAGCGAGCCCGAGTTCATCCAGGCACTCGCTGAGGGGGTGCTGCCGTGACCACGGCACGTCTGCCAGTCACCCGCGCCCTGGCCGCGCTTGTGATGGAGGCGACCGGGCGTCCGTGCGGAGTGGGGGAACTACCGTGCGTGCAAGGCAAGTCCGGCGAGTGGGAGCCCGCAGACGTGCCGTATACCATCCTCGACTCGCTGCCCGGGGAGTTCAGCGGGCCGCCCCTGTGGGACTGGCACGCCGATGCGGCCTGGACGTACCAGGTCACCTCCGTCGGTGAGCGCGACGACCAAGTGCAGTGGCTGGCCGACCGCGTACGCGTCGGGGTCGTCGGCCGGGCGGAGGGCCGTTGGGCTCATGACTTGCACATTCCTCAAGTGCGAGTGATCGACCGCGAGTTTGAGCACGATGCCGGAGGTGAGCCCTCCGTGTCGGCGGCAGGCGCTATCGTGTCCTACGTACAACGGTTCACGATCACCGTGACACCCACCTGAACACACTTCAGGTTCCTCACCGCGGAGGCCCGCGCGGACGCTAGGCCCCAGGCCAGGCGAACCCCCTTTGAACCTCATGGGGCAGGGCCTCGGCACGGGACGCTGCCCCAGAAGTGGGAGCGGACCTGTGTCCTCGACGAAGCCGTCCACAACCAAGCCGGCCACCCAGACCCGATTCCTCCGGCGCGGCATCTCCAAGATCTACTGGCTCAGGAAGGTCAACAACCCGGAGCGGCCGACCCGTACAGAGATCTCCGAGCCCAATCGGTTCGACCTGACCAAGGCCGTCAGCGACATCGAAGGATGGGCGCTGGAGAACGAGCCCATCGAGACCCCGGACATGGGGAGCACGTTCAACTCCTCGATCCCGGGCAACGACAAGGCCGAGAGCTCCAGCCTGACGTTCTACGAGGACCGGTTCTCCGACGACATCGAGCAGGAGCTGCCCAAGGGCGCCAAGGGCTACGTCGTCTTCCTCCGCAAGGGCGACATCCCCGGCTCCCGCTCCGTCGACGTCTTCCCCGTGCAGGTCGCCACCCGCGCCGCCACGTACTCGACCGGCAACGAGGCCGCCAAGTTCCAAGTCACCTACACGATCACCGAGGAGCCCTCGCTCGACGCCCCGGTCCCCGAGGCCGTGCCCCCGCACCCGCTGCCCACGCCGGTCGAGGACTGCGACGACGAGCACGGCCACCACGACGGTGACCACGTCGACGTGACCGTCGTGAGCACCACCAAGACCGCCGCCACGGTCCGCGAGCACGGCGACGAGGACTGAGCATGTCGCGCCCTGCACCGGCCAAGCCCCAGCCGTCCCCCTCCGCCAGCGCAGCGGCGGAGGGGGCGTGGGCGGCCAAGATGGACCGCCTGCGCCGCCGCCCCCGCCCCCAGAACCTGCTCCGTATCTGCGACGACGACCAGCTTCGCCAGCGGTTCGAGGAAACCGAACAGGCCGCCCGGCGCGCCCGGTTCCTCGCCGAGGCCACTCCCGGTGACGAGCAGATCTCCAGGCAGGACACGGACGCTGCTGCCGCACACGACGACGCCCGTGCTGCGCTCGATGCTGCCTCCGAGTTCCTTCTCTTCCGTGCTCTGCCGCGTCCGGTCCTGGAGGAGTTGATCTCCGAGCATCCACCGACCGAGCAGCAGGCGGAGGAGGGCGCGATCTTCAACCCGGACACCTTCCCCGCGGCGCTGGTGGCGGCCGCCTCCGTGGACGGCATGAACCGGAAAGACGCCGAGGAACTGCTGAACACCTGGTCGGCCCCGGACGCCAACGCCCTGTGGGACGCGGCCTGGCAGGTCCAGCAGGAAATCCGGGTGGAACTGGGAAAAGACTGAGCCGCGACCCACAGCTGCGCGCCGAACTGGAGCTGTGCGAGCGATTCCAGATCCCTCACTCGCAGTTCCTCGGCGGCAACGGCCGATGGACCGCGCTGGATCGGGCCAAGGCGCTGGCGTGGGCGCAGTGGCAGCGGACAGTGTGCCCGGAGTGCCACACCCGGCTGGAGGAGTGGGACCACGCACGCGGCGGTGACCACCACGCCTACGTCACCGACACCCTGCGCTGCCCCGGCTGCGAGCTGATCGAGCAGGAACGCGACCACGTCCCCTCCGACCGCTCCGGATACGGCGTGAAGATCCAGCTCCTGCCGCGCGCCCAGTACGACGAACGCCCCTGAACAGATCCCGCACGACGATGAAGGAGGCCTGCTGCGGTGGCCGGGTTCACCCTGACCGTGGCGATGCGCGCCGAGGTCCGCGACCTGATCGCGGGAACTCGTGCTGCCTCCGGTCAGATGCGGACCCTCGCCGACCGCACCGACGCCGCCAACCGCTCCCTCGCCCGCCTGGACGTGAACGGCGCCCGTCTGGCAGGTCAGTTCGCCGCGCTCAACCGCTCCTCCCGCTCAGCCGTCGCCGAACTGAACCGGATCGCCGCCCGTGCCTCCGCCGCCCGCGCCAGCCTCCGGGTGGCCGGGGACGACGGGGCCCGCTCCATGTCCCGCCTCCAGCGCACGATGGCAGGCGCGGGCAGGAGCGGTATCTCCACCACCAACCTCCTCGCGGGCGGCAGCCTGCTGCTCGGCGCGGGCGAGATGGTCGAGGAGGGCAACCGCTACCAGCGGCAGATGAACCTCTTCCGCGCGGTCACCTCCGCTACGGCCGCGCAGATGCAGCGCGCCGGCGTGGTCGCGCAGGAACTCGGCAACGACCTGAGCCTGCCGGGCTCGACCGCGGCCGACGCGGCCGAGGGCATGGTCGAATTGAGCAAGGCGGGCTTCCGGGCCGATCAGTCGATCGACGCTGTCCGTGCCTCGCTCCAGCTCGCGGCAGCAGCTGACGTCAACGCTGCCACGTCGGCCAAGTACCTGGGCGACATCATGGACCAGTACGGCCTCGGCGCCGATCAGGCGGCCAAGGCGTCGGACACACTGGCGGCCACGGCGAACAACGCCTCCGGCTCGATCACCGACATCTACTACTCGATGCGGTACGCCGGTCCGGTCGCCAACGCCCTCGGCGTCTCGCTGCAGGACACCGCGGCCGCCGTCGGCATGCTCGGCAAGGCGGGCATCCTCGGGCAGACGGCGGGCACCTCGCTCAGGGGGATCTTCGCCAACCTCGCAGCGCCGACGCCGAAGATGCGCGGCGCGCTCAAGGACCTGGGTATCGAAGCGTGGGATGCCGAGGGACGCTTCCGTGGACTTCGCGTCGTCATTGATGGCCTGTCCAAGGCCGAACACGACCTCTCCCAACGGGACTTCGCGGCAGGAGTGACCCAGGCCTTCGGGAAGCCCGCACTGAGCGGGGCGGTCGCGCTCGCGCACCAGGGTACCGAGTCCTTCGACGACCTGTCGCTGGCCGTACGGCAGACCGGTGCCGCGGCGTCCATCACGGCATCGCGCGGCCAGGGCCTGGCCGGCGCGATGGTGCAGCTGCGCACCCAGGCCCGGCAAAGCGGGCTCGCGCTCTACGACGGCATGGCCCCCGGCCTCGAATACGTCACCCGTCTGCTGACGCGCGGGTTGGCGGGAGCGACGCCGTACCTGACGACCGCACTGGAGTACGGCCGCAACCTCGCCGTCCTGTACGGCCCCGATCTCAAGGCCAAGACCCAGGACGGGCTTGGCGGCCTGATCGATGAGGCGAAACGCTTCGTCGGCCCGCTCAAGGAACTCGGCGAAGACGCTCTTGCCACCGGCCTGAACTTGCTGATCAACGCCGCCCGGACTCTGGGCGAAGTTCTGGGCAACGCGGCCGACGGCGCGGAGCCCATCGTGTCCGCTATCGCCGACCTGGGCGCGGAAGGCGGTGCGGCAGCCGGCACGCTCGACATCATCGCCACCGTCGCCAACGTGGCCATGGACGCGGTCTCGGGCCTGTCCCTCGTGCTCGTTCCGATCGGGCACATCGTCGGCGGCCTCGTCAGCGCCTTCGGTGCGCTGCCCGCCCCGATCCAGTCAGCTGCCCTGGCCATGCTGCTGTTCCGCCGCGTCCAGCCGACGCTGACCAACATCGCCAGCACGGTCAACGGGCCGGTGCGCACCGGCTTCCAGAGCTTCTCCCAGCAGATGCGAGTCCAGCAGGCTCTCGCTGCCTCGGCCGGGGTTGCGGTGTCGCGGTACGGAGCCGCCTGGGCCGTGGTGCAGGCGCGCGTCGGGTTCCTCGGCACCATGACCTCGGCGTTCCGCAGCGCGAACGGCGCCGGAACGACGTTCATGGGCACCCTGAACGGCATCGGCCGCGCCGCCGGTTCGGGTCTTCGATCCTCCCTCGGCGGCATCACCAGCGCGCTCGGCGGCCCGTTCGGGATCGCCATGGCCGGCGTGGCTGTCGGCCTCGGCCTGCTCGCCGCCCGCCAGCAGAAGGCAGCACAAGCCGCGGCCGAGCACCAGCAGCGCATCTCCTCGCTGACGTCGGCCCTGCGCGAGTCCGGCGGGCAGATCGACAGCAACGTGCGCCAGCAGGCCGCCCAGATCCTGCTGGACACCAAGACCAGCCAGGGCCAGCTCACCAAGGTCATGGACCAGGCCGGCGTGCCCCTCGCCACCTTGACGGACGCCTACCTCGGGCAGGGCACCTCGCTGGAGGCGCTGCAGAAGCAGCTGATGGCCACTGCCAACTCCCACCGCGCCTACCGGGACATAGCGGGCGGCAAAGCATCCGTCCTCGACTACACCGACGTCGGACAGCAGTACAAGGACGCCGCTGACGCCCTCGGCAACGTCAAGGGCGAGATGGCCGAGTCGATCAAGAACGCGCGGGACCTGGCCGCGGCGACCAAGGGCGCCGGGGACGGCACCTCCGCCTACGACCGGCTCAAGGCCGCCGTCGGCGGCCTGGCCGACGAGACCGCGGATGCCGACAGCCGCACGCGCGCCCTCAAGAGCGCCCTAGACCTGCTATCCGGCGGTCAGATCTCCCTCCAGGCCGCGCAGGCGAAGGTCAACTCCGCCGTGCTCGACCTCCAAGACGGTGGCCGCAACGTCAACCGCGACCAGGGATACGGCGGCCGCCAGCTCGTCAACGAGGACAAGACCCTCAACACCACCACGAGGAACGGGCAGCAGCTCTACACCCAGCTCACCGCCCTGTCTGATGCAGCGGCCGACGCCTCCGTGGCGACCTACGACCTGGCCCTGCGCAACGGCGAGGAGCTGCCCGCAGCCCTGGCCAAGGCCCGCGGGGAGATGAGCCGGGCGCGCGCCGAGGCGATCAAGGCGGCCCAGGGCTACGGACTGACCCGTACCCAGGCCCGGGCCGTTGCCGACAGCCTGGGCCTGCTGCCGTCGAAGGTCTCCTTGCTGCTCCAGACCAAGGGCATGGACAGCACACTGGCGAACCTGATCGCGGTCCAAGCGGAGTTCCAGCGGCTGCCGAACACCAAGACGATCAAGGTCGACTCGCTGAGTGACGGCGCACAAGCGAAGCTGCGCGAGCTCGGCTTCACCGTGAAGACGGTCCCCGGCACCCGCCAGATCAAGATCACCGCGCCGACCGCTGCCGCCCGCACGAGCCTCGACGGTCTGATCGACAAGCTGGGCCAGACACCGAACAGCAAGAACGTCCGCGTGTCCGCGCCGACCGCCGCAGCCATCAGGAGCCTGGAAGCGGTGCAGGCCAAGATCAGATCCACCCCGGGGGCTAAGTCCGTCGTCGTGCGCGCGCCGACGGCGCAGGCCCGGAAGGAACTTCAGGCGCTGGGCTTCAGAATCGAGAAGGTCCCCGGCTCGAAGAACGTTCGGGTGACCGTTCCGACCAGCGGCCCCCGCAAGGCGGCCGACTCCATCCAGCGGCGCATCGACGCGCTGCGCGGCAAGTCGGTGACCGTCACCACCCGCCACGTGAGCGTCTTCTCGTCCCTGGGTGACGGAGCCGAGGCCGCCGACGCCTTGCGTCAACAAGCCGAGACCCAGCGCCGACTGGCCAACAGGCAGGCCGACGGCGGCGTCGTCGACTACTTCGCTGACGGCGGGATCAGCGGCGCCAGCCGCCGTGAGCAGCACGTCGCACAGATCGCTCCGGCCGGAAGCTGGCGCATCTGGGCAGAGCCCGAGACCGGCGGCGAGGCATACGTACCGCTGGCGTCCTCGAAGCGCGAGCGCAGCAAGAGCGTCGTGGAGGAAGTCGTCGGCCGCTTCGGCGGGCAGGTTGAGTGGTTCGCCGACGGCGGAGTACGAGGCCGCAGCGGCCGCGACTACAGCCCGGTCCTGGCCAGCTCCTTCCAACGGGCCCGCAGCGCGGACGTCATGGCCGGGGTGGTGCGCGCCTTCGACATCCGCACCGGCAGCGACCGCGGCCGCACCCGTGTGGTCGACGCCCGCGCCGGCGGGCGCGTCCAGGTCGTCGTCGTACGCGAGCAGCAGCCGCTGATCGGCACCATGCCGGTCACGGTCACCGACAGCTCCGCCACACCAGAGCAGATCGGCAACGAAATGATGCGCAACCTGCGCAACGCGCAGCGTGGCGGGAGGGTCTGATGAACACACCAATCAAGCAGCCCCCAATCGAACTCGCTCCCTGGCAGTACGAGATGGGCGGCCTCGTCTTCGGCCACGGCACCAACATCCCGGTCGGGAACATCGAAGGACTCGGCTCTCCCGCCACCCGCCCACAGGATGTGGATAATCCGACCGGGGACGGCACGTTCCCCGGCCAGGACTTCTACGGTCCCCGCACCCTTCGGTTCGAGGCCGGCATCAAGACCCCCGGCGACCCGGCCAAGGCCGCCGACCTCCTCGCCCGCCTGGAACTGGCCCTCGACGACCCAGCCGCCCGTGCCAGGGCGGAGGGCCGCCACGTGCTGCGCGGACGCTGGCCAGGCCACCGCACCCGCCGCATGTATGGGCGCATGCGGCGTGCGGAGGCGACCAGCACCGTGACGGCGATCAACGGATGGATACCGCTCGACCTCGAATTCGTCGGCACGGACCCGCGCTGGTACGACGACGAGCTCTCGCGTCTGCTGTTGAGCCTCGACCAGGCGCCGAAGCACACAACCCCGGACCGCACCGTGGACCAGACACTGGGCGCTCCCGAAGCCTGCGTCCACGTGGACCGGAACGAGCGTCCAGGGTGGATCGTCAACCACGGCAACGTGGCGACCTGGCCCAGCATCCGTATCTATGGCCCGGTCACGAACCCGCGCATCTGGAACACGGTCACCGGCCGTGTCCTGGAACTGCGGCTGGCGCTGCGTGCTGGGGAGTGGGTGGAGATGGAGACCCGGCCACTCACGCGCTGGGCCCTGCGCAACGGCAAGGTCAACGTTGCGAACGACCTCACCCCGCCCTCACGCCTCGACCAGTTCGCCATCCCGCGGGGCCGCTCCGAGATCGGCTGGAGCGGTGACGATCCCACCGGCACCGCGCGCCTCGAGGTGTCGTGGCGGTCGGCGTACACGGCCCTGTGAACGGAGAACACCAGTGACGCTTGTCCAGCCCCCGATGATGGTGAACGGTGGGGACCACTCCGCCCGCGCGATGCGCCTGATGATCCGCGACCTGACACGCGGCCGCCAGGGCATCGCCGAAGCTGGTGACCTCAAGGTCCGCCCCCTGGAGACCCCCGGCCCCGGGGTCCGCGTCGGCGATGGCTCCGCCCTGATCCATGGTGTGCGCCCCTGGCAGGGCGCCTATACCCAGACCAACATCGGCGACGCGGCCGTCGATGTCCCGCCGACCGGCCCGTTCGCCCGCACTGACCTGCTGGTCCTGCGCGTCGAGGACCCCGAGTACGAGGGCGAACGCGATCCCCGCCGGGAGGACATCGGGTACTTCCACCTCGTGCAGGGAGTGGATCAGGACTCCACCGGGCTACGGGAGATGACCGCCATACCCCTGGCACGTATCACCCTGCCCCGCAACACCGCCACGGTCACCGCCGACATGATCACCGACTTGCGGCGGCTCGCCAACCCGCGCACCGAGCGGACCCTGAACACCGTGCACCCGACCGCCACAGAGAAGGTGCCCGCCCCGCACGGCCAGTGGGCGAACTGGCCCAACGAAGCCACCTGGAACGTGGACATCCCAGCATGGGCAACGAAGGCCACCATCGCGGTCACCCTCTCCGGGCTGCGCGCCGAGGCCGGGAGTATCTACGCCGAGCTGCGCACCCGCCTCGGCGAGCACAACGCCCCGGCGACCGTGGTCGACGACGACGGCACGACCACCCGCCGGGCCGGCCTGGTGCTTGCCGACACCTTCACCCTGCCTCCGGGGTACCGGGGCACCCGCCAGCGTCTGGCCGTGCAGATCAACCAGGTCGACAAGTACGGCGATGGCGACCTGTCCGTGGCCAAGGGCACCACAGTGACCTGCGACATCGCGTTCACGGAAAGCCCGGTGTGATGCCTGACTACCGCTACATCCTCGCCCGCGCCGCCACAGGCGAGGTCCTGCACTGGAACCTGCCGCTGACAGAAGTCGAGTTCGGGCCGGAGAAGTCCGGGCCGGGCTCGCTCAGCGCCGCCCTGCACCCCACCTTCGGCCGCAGGCTGAGCAACATGCTGGACGACGCCGGCGACACGGTGATCCTCGTCGAACGGAACTCACGACTGTTGTGGGGCGGGCTGCTGTGGCGGGCGCAACCCGAGGGTCCCAAACTCCCCGTCGAGGCAGCCGGATTCACGAGCTACCTGCATCGTCGCTTCGACCTGCACGGCAACCTCGACGGGCGCGGCCCCTACATCGGGGCCGACCCATGCCAGGTCATCCGCGATGTGTGGGCATACGCCCAAGAGCAGCCGGACGGCGACCTCGAAGTCGTGGTGGACGACACGAAGTCGACGGCGACGACGGGCACAGCGAAGGATCCCTACACCACCTCCAAGTCCGACCCCCGCAACCTGGGAGAGATCGTGGACGAGATGGCCGACATCGATGACGGCCTCGAATGGACCGAGACCGTCACCTGGGCCGGACGCCGCGCCCTGCGGCGCATCGTGCTGGGTGCGCCCCGGCTCGGCCGACGCCGCGAGGAGTTGACGTTCACCACCGGCGCCAACGTGGTCGGCACGCCCCAGGTCATCAAGGACGCCGACTCCTACGCCCAGTGGGTCATCGGCCTCGGCGCGGGCGAGGGCACGAAGCGCAAGGTCGTGGTCGACGGCGTACGCAACGGGCGGCTGCGCCTGGAGCACAAGCTGGAGACCAGCGAGAAGGACGAGACCAAGCTCAGGCAGCGCGCCCGCCGCGAGCGGCTGGCCCGGCAGATCCTGCCGACGCTCACCGAGCTGGAGATCACCGACCACCCCGCGGCCCCCATCGAGGCCCTGCGCGTCGGAGACGACGTACGCATCCAGCTGTACGAGCCGCACACCAGGTACGACGGATGGAACCGCATCGTCGGCTGGACCGTACGCCCTGGTGAAGGGGAGAACCCTGAACGGGCGACGCTGAAGCTGGAGCGCACGGTCAAGCCGGAGGAGAACGGCGACGCGGCGGAGGCGCAGTAGATGCCGGACACGATCGCCGAACTCGCTCGTCGCATGGCCGCTCTGGAACGGCGCGTCACCGTTTTGGAGCGAGCCCGGCGCGCACCGTACCCGCCCTGGCGCAACCTGCCGCTCACTGGAGACACGGCGCTGCCGGACACCGCACAGCCGCCTCAGATACGTGCCACCCCATGGAACACACTGGAGTTCAGCGGCCGGATCGGCTTGCCCAGTGGCCGGGCTGTGGACGAAGCCGTCGTCGCTCTGCTGCCGGAGGGATTCTGGCCTGCCGTACCTCGCACGGTCCCCGTCGCCTCCGATGCCGTACGCCGTGAACTTCACCTCGACATCGATCCCCAGGGCCGCGTGACCCTGCGCGTCCAGGACGGCAGCAGTGTGAAAGCCACCTGGCTCAGCCTCGACAGCGCCTCCTGCCGCAGCGACGACGAGTAGAGGCCTGCTCACCTGCCTGCCGCGGCGAGCAGGTCGATGCCGCTGGATAGCATGACAACCGGGTGACCCTCCACCCACGCTTCGCAGCCAACTCCCGAGGGACCGGCTCGCATCAGCAGAGCCCGGCCGACTGCCATACGGCGCAGGGGAGAAGGCGAAGCGAGCGTGGCAACTCCGTTGAGTGCCAACAGGTTTCTGTCCGTGCTCAAGCACGCAGGCCTGGGCGTCGTCGAGCACGGCAAGTGGCGCACCCACAACCGCAATACCCACGGCAACTGGGGCCCCGTGAACGGGGTCATGATCCACCACACCGGCCCCTACTCGTCCGAGGCCGACATGGTGGAACTGTGCCGTGTCGGCTATCAGGATCTGCCCGGCCCGCTGTGCCATGGCGTGATCGACCGGTCCGGGACGATCCACCTGGTCGGCTACGGCCGCACCAACCACGCCGGCATGGGCGACACCGACGTCCTGCTCGCGGTCATCGCGCAGAAGCCGAACCTGCCGCGCGACAACGAGGCCGACACTGACGGCAACCGGCACTTCTACGGCTTCGAATGCATCAACACCGGTGGCCAGTCCTGGCCCTCCGCGCAGCTGGACGCGATGGCGCGCGCCGCCGCGGCTGTGTGCCGCGCCCACGGCTGGAACGAGCACAGCGTCATCGGCCACAAGGAGTGGAAGCCGGGTAAGCCGGACCCCGGCGGTATCGACATGGACGACTTCCGTGCTCGCGTCGCACGCCATCTCGGGGTCCCCGACGGGACACCGGACAAGCCGAAACCCACCCCCAACCCGAAGCCGTCCCCCAAGCCCAAGCCGAAGCCAGTCCCAAGGTACGCGGCATACCCCGGCAAGGGCTTCTTCCGCGAGGGCCGGTCGTCACCGGTGATCGAGGCCATGGCGCAGCGGCTGATCGCGGAGGGCTGCGACTCCTACGACACCCCGACCGGCCCTGTCTGGAACGACGCGCACCGCCGTTCGTACGCCGCCTGGCAGATCAAGCATGGTCACCACGGTGCCGCCGCAGACGGCATCCCCGGGCCAGATACGTGGGCGGCGCTGCGCGTGCCGCGCTCAGCCGGCCCGGTCGACCCGACGCCCCCCACCCCGGGACAGGAGAACGCCTCCATGCCGCAGGCCCTCGCCGACATCGCGGAGCGGACCATCGCCACCTATGCCCAGTCGGTCCTGGGCCTGATGGCCGCCTCCAGCACCACCGACCTGGTGTCGCTCTCCGCGTGGCAGGCCGCCGCCGTGGCGGCGCTTCCCGCAGGTCTATCGGCGCTGAAGTCCTCGCTCGGCACCGTCCTCGGACGCGCCGGCACCGCGTCCTGGCTGCCGCGCAAGCACGACCCGGCCACCCCCTCGTACTGAGCCGAAGCCGGAGACAAGGAGGCATCCGTGCCTGAGGGAGAGATCGCGCTGGCCCTCGCCGAGCTGCGCAGCGCCCTGGAAGTCGGCCTTGCCCGCATCGACGGGCAGCTGGCACTGCTCGTGCAGCGCAGCGACCAGACGGATAAGGCCGTCGAGGACTTGGAGCAGCGGGTTGCCTCCCTAGAGAAGGGGAGGTGGCCGCTGCCGACCATCGCCGTCCTGACGTCGGTGACGGCGGTGGCGCTGACGGTACTCAGCGTGGTCCGGGGCTGAGTTAGCGGCACCCTCGTCGGGGCGGCGGTGTCAGACACCGTCCCCAGCCTCGGACACATCGTTCGCCTCTCCGTTGAACGTGCCGTACCTACCGGCGCGGCGAAGCCCGCGTAGATGGGGAACCGGGCAAAGAGATGACCCCCGCCGGAGCGGGGGCCAGGGTCCTCTTGGAAAGACCGCTGCCTACGATAACAGCGCCGCCGGGGTGGCCAGCGGTGCAGTGTGGCTACGCTCCGGCGAAGACGAGTGCAAGAAATCAGCGGAGGACAGGGCGATGTATCGGCGGAAGCCATATCTGGTGGGTCACCAGGAGTTCGCTGCCCTGTATGGGGTCGAGTCGCAGATGGTGTCGCAGTGGCTGCATCCCAGCCGCGGTGTCCTGGACCCGGCGACCGCCATCGTCGTCTCGGGCGTGCGCTACTGGCCGCTGGGCTTCGCGTGCCGCTTCGGGCGCACGACGCCCCGGCCGAAGTTGCTGGACGTCCGCTACAGGGAACGGCTCATTCAGGAACAGGGCGAGGGCTGGGAAGCCGACTCCCGGGACCAACTGCCCCCAATCGTTGGCCAGCAGGAGATCATCGAACTGTTCCACCTGCCGTCCCAAGGCACCCTGGCGACACGTGTCTCCGCGGGCAACTTCCCAGAAGAGGACTGGCTGTTGTCCGGGTCGATGCTGTGGCTGCTGGATTCCGTACTCGGTGCGGTGCCCGAACTGCGGGCCAGAGCGCGCAGCCTGGCCTGGGAGGTCGACGACCAGGTAGCCACTGCTCTGCGCGAGGGCACCTATGACGGGCCGGGCTCGACGGTCCTCACGCGGGGACGGTACGCACGAAAGGCCACCTGACCTGCGCAAATACTGTACTTAGCATGCAATTGCGAATAAGATATATACATATCCCCTAATTGAAGGGGCCCTTTCGCAAAGGAGGCGCGCATGCAGCTTGTACATACACCCGCCGGCGACGTCATCACCGTCATGGAAGTGCCGGAAATCCTCATCCTCGAAGTCGCTCTGTCGCGACACGCACTGGCGAATCCGGACTCCCGCATCTCCCTGCGCATGCTCGCGGAAGTCTCCCGTGTGAACGAGGAGCGGGAGGCTCGCATAGAGGACGCCGCCGAGGCGCGACGGTAACCCCGAGGCGACCCGCCGCCACAACTGGGCTTGATCGCGCGCCCACTTACCCCTAAAGATAGGTGACACGTTTCGAGTCGTTCTTGAGGTGGTGGGCATGGAGAGCGTCCAGGACGAGATACCTGGCCTGGTGATCCACACAGTTCGGCAGCCCGACGGCCAGGCAGCCACGATCCAGGCGCAGTTCGAGGCTTTTCACCGACTCAACCCCTGGGTGCTGCGCGCGCTGGAGAGCCTGACGGCCAACTACCTCAAGCGCGGCGCCACCCGCGTGGGCATCGGGATGCTCTTCGAGGTTCTGCGCTGGCGTTACACCACGGCCACCGAAGGCGACGAGTTCCGCCTCAACAACAACTTCCGCAGCCGGTACGTCCGGCTCCTGATCGAGCGCCACCCCGAGTGGGCTGGTGCCTTTGAGGTCCGCAGTCTGCGGACCGACTGACCTCTTGGAGAGATCGTGACCGATGAACCATCAGCCGAGCCCGCCGCTTTGGAGGGCATGGTCGTCGAAACAGCCCAGGCGGCCAGGCAGGCCGTCCCGGCGAGCGCCATCGTCCTGCGCGCCGACCAGGACGAGTTCGACCACAAGCAGCTCTCGACGCTTGCCCTGATCAGCCCCGGTCTGGCCGGCGCCCCGCGCGGCCATCTGGCCATGTTCTTCCACTACTGCGTCCGCACCGGCCTCGATCCGTTCGCGCGGCAGATCTACATGATCGGCCGCACCAACTGGAAGGCCGCCGACAACCCCGACGAGCCCGAGAAGACGTGGACCATCCAGACCGGCATCGACGGCTTCCGCACCGTTGCCCACCGGGCGGCGGCGAAGGCCGGGGAGTCCATCTCCTACGAGGACACCGTCTACTACGACTCCGAGGGCAACGCACACGACGTCTGGCTGTCGAAGGCATTCCCGACCGCGATCAAGGTCACGGTCCTGCGCGGCGACAGCCGGTTCCCCATGATCGCCCGCTGGGACGAGTTCGCCCCGACGTACTACGACCGCAAGCAGAGCGCGTACGTCGTTGCGAAGATGTGGCAGCAGATGCCCGCCCACATGCTCCGCAAGTGCGCCGAGGCCGGCTCGCTGCGCATGGCCGCGCCGCAGGACCTGTCCGGCGTCTACGCGGACGAGGAGATGGAGCGGGTGGACGCTGAAGGCGTCGTGCGTGAGGCGGAGGAAGCGACCCGGCGCCTGCGTGCGGCAGCCGGGCTCGAAGCGGGCAATGACTCAGGCGACAGCGCGGAGTTCGGCGGCGAGCCCACAGCCAGCGACCAGGGCACGAGTGCGGCGAAGGCCGCACCGAGGAAACGGGCACGTGCCGCGAAGAAGGAGGCCCCGGCACGGGAACAGGCCCCCGGGACCGGCTCAGAGGATGCGCCGGCCGCAGCAAAGCGCACGCCGCGCAAGCGGGCCACCGCACCCCGCCGCGCCGCCTCCTGACTCCTGCCGCACCATGCCGCTCGCGAGTCGGTGGGCGGCACCCCCTCAGCCTCTTGGAGACCATCGTGACGACCATGGCCATCGCGCCTGGGCGGCCCGTCAGCCTGTGGCCTGCCGCTCACGCGGCGGACGCGCGCCGTCCCCGTTCCCTGCAAACCAAGATCGGCGCGAGCGACACCGTGTGTGCTCGCCGCGCCGGATACCTTCTGCACGGCCGCACCCCCACCGACAGCGGCGAGAAGCGCAAAGCGATCCTCGGCACCTGGCTGCACGAAGGGGCGCTCGACGCAGTCCGCAACGAATACGGCTGGATCATCGAGCGCCGCGTCGAGGACGACACCATCCGAGGCCACATCGATGCCGTCCAGCTCGACGGTCACACCGCGGCCCGACTGCCGAAGCGTCTGCGCCCGAGCCTCCCGGCGGAGGAGGTGACCGTGGAGGACGTCAAGACCAAGAGCCCCTTCCAGTGGGACAGCATCCTGCGGCACGGGGCCAGCGAGGCCGAGGTGCGCCAAGTCCTGCTCTACGCAGACTTGTTGCGCACCGAAGGGTTCGCCGACATCGGCGGTCAGCGGCAGCTCGCCCGTCTCGGCCCGCTGCCCGTCGGCCGCGTCCGCTTCCGGTTCCTCAACCGCGACTCGGGCGAGGACCACGTCCAGGAGATGCCCTTCCACGCTGAGCAGGCGCGAGGAGCGCGCTGGTGGGTCGAGCAGGTGCGCGCCGCCGAGACGCCGGAGGACCTGCCACGGACCTTTCCCGGACCGGGACTGTCCGCGATCTGCGACAACTGCCCCTTCAAAACAGCCTGCTGGGGCCCGGCCGTCGCCGGTCGCCGCCCGCAGAGCATGCTCATCCACGACGACGCCGAGCGAGAGCAGGCACTGGCCGAGTACGTCGACGTTTCCGAGCAGATCAAGCCGCTCAAGGACCGCCTGAAGGTGCTGAGGGCCAGGCTCGACGGCTCCGAGGAGGGTGTCTACGGCGCCAACGAGCTGTCGTGGAGCGGGGGCAACCCGGCCAAGGTCGATGACGTGGATGCCATGGTCGCGCTCTTCAAGCAGGCCGGGCTGCGGGTACCGATGACGCTCGACACAGCTGCGATGAAGGCCCAGCTGACAGCGGCCGGTCTCCCCGTGCCCGTGCGCCTCGACCACGAGCGACGCACCGCCGTGAGCATCAACGTCACGGTACGCAAGAAACCCTGACCCGCTCCCGGCCAAGGGGCAGGACCGCCTCGGGTCCTGCCCCTGCCCGGGTGCGGCCCGAGACCGAACGGAACACGGAAGAGGTACTGGTGAGCATCCAGCTGATGGTGGTGGCGGCCTACCTGCCGAAGGAGGTGATCAACCAGACGCAGAAGCTGGTCCTGATGAAGATCGCGGACTCCGCCGACGACCAGACGCGCCTGGCCCGTCCGGGCCTTGAGCGGATGATGGCGTGGGCGGGGGTGGGCGAGAAGCGGGTCATCGTGGTTGTCACGGAGCTGGTCGGCCTTGGCCTGGTCGAGCGCGTCGAGGTCGGCCGCGTTGGGCGGCGTGCCGAGTACAGGGTGTTTCCGCACGGCGTGCCGCCCATTCCGTCGACCGAGGAACTGATCGAGCGCCGGCGTGTGGCGCGGCGCGCACCGACGAACTCCCGGCTGGCCCGGAACGTGCCGCGGCGTAAGCCGTCGGCGGCAGCCCGCACCCAGCAGGACCTTGCCGCCCGGGAGGAGACAGGAACCTCGGACGGGGCAGGGTTTCCCCCGGGAAACCCTGAAGACGGGCAAGAGAGGGTTTCGCCAGGGAAACCCAGTGGGTTTCCCCAGGGAGACCAAGAGGGTTTCGCCAGGGAAACCCCTTCTCTTCCTTCTCCTTCCTACGTCCTTCCTTACCCCCAACCCCCAGGGGTGGGCGCCGCGGGGGAGCCGGACGAGCACACCGAGGAGCAGTCACTGTCCGGCTGCCCGGTACATCCGCAGCCAGCTGCCAATTGCCGTGCGTGCCGGACCAACCCGCGGGCCCGTCGCGAGCAGGCGCGGCGCGAGGCCGCCGAAAAGGAGCGCGCCACGCAGCAGGAGTGGCTGCGGGAGTTCTTCGCCGAGCAGGAGCGGCGCGTGGCCGAGACCGACCCGCAGGCGCTGGAGATGGCCCGCAAACGGGTGCGCGAGCTCGCTCGTCTGGGCCGCGCACGACGTGCCAACTCCGGCGCCAGATAAGCCGGTTCAAGAGCGTCATCATTGACGCCCTGCGGTATGCGAATAAGATATAAATATCGGTTCGAAACCCCTTCGAACTCAAACCTCTTGGAGAAGCCCATGAATGCCACCGAAGACCGCGACCCCGCAGAGACGGCGTACTTCGTCGCGGCCGAGGTCGTCCACGGCCCGCCCGCCGATCCCGTTCTCGCCAAGACGCCGTTCTGCTCGGTCGGCTGCGCCGGAGTGGGCGTGTACCAGCTGACCCACTCGATCAGCGCCAGCGAGGAGGGCGCCGCCTTCGTCCTACGGCACCACGACCGCCCCGTCGGCTGCGTCGCCACCAGTGCGGGACGGATGTGGCTGGTGCGGACCCTCGCCTTCCATGAGCTGCCCACCTACGGCTGAACGCATGCCCAGAGATAGGTGACATTTCTGCAACCGCGGATGACCTTATGGGTGTCCGTCCCGCAATGCCCCCTCTTGGAGACCGACATGACCACTCTCGCGGCACTGCCCGAGCACACCCTTCACGCCGACCCGCTGTGGCAGCAGCTCTTCCGCAGCTACTGGCACGTCATCACACCTCTGCGCTACCTCGGCTGGATCACTGATGTCGACATCACCGAGGCGTTCCTCATCCGCGCCGACATCGGTGACGGAACGGAACTGGTCGTCGCCACCGAAGCCGGACTGCCCACCGACCCCACCGAGGTGACCGGCTGGCGCGTCATACGCCGGGACATCAACGACCCCGGACGACACACCGTCCTGTACGACTCCGTACCCGGCGGCCCTCAGCGCCACTGCCGCACCGGCCTGCTGCCGATGTTCGCGCGCATCGACGCGATGAACGCCCCCCGGCCCGCGTACCGGCTGACCACGTCGGCCACGTACTGCGCTCCGTACGGCCTCAACACCACGCAGGGCGGAGCAAGCGAGACGCCCGGGATGGCCGTCGCCCGCTACTTCGAGTGGTGCCGACACCTGTCGGACGCCGAGGGCTACCAGCGTGTCTGGGAGCGCCCGGAGCAGGACGGCTACCCGATCGCCGTGCTGGAGAAGGACGGCTACATCGCCACCGTCCGCGTCACCCGCAGCACTGAGACGGAGGGCGTGTGATGGCTCTGCACTATCTCAGCGGCGTCCAGCTCCTGCGCCTGGCCGACGAGACCAAGGCCCGCACCCTGTACGCCGACGTCATCAAGGCTCTCGAAGAGCACTGCACGGACGTCGGCGTGGACTGGTGCGGCAACGAGCTGAACATCACCATCGCGCTCACGGACGACGGCGAGCAGCTGGTAACGATCGCGGGCCGCAGGTCACTGCCCTGGCACGACGACCGCCGTGAGATCGGCGGCTGGAAGGCCGAGCACATCGACAACACGCACGGCACATCCAAGATCATCTACGACACCACGACCGGCGCGGGCGAACCGCCCGGCGACATGTCCCTCGAACCTCTCGCCGAGGAGGTCGGCGCCTACGTCAACAGCTGGCGCCATGCCCGCTGAGGAGCGCGACCGGTGATCTGGCTGCTGATCCTCCTGGTCGTCGGCCTTGCGGCGTCTATCGCCCTCGGCATCCAGGACAGCCGCCACCACCGCGAGCTCCGCGCTCCTGACCAGTCCTGACCACGGCCGCCCGGCCCTGACCACGGGCCGGGCGGCCCCTGTCCCTTGGAGAACAGCCCCGGTGCCCCGTGCCATATCCCTGCTCTGCGGAGCAGGCGGAGACCCCACCGGCCTGAGTGAGGCCGGATTCGACATCCTCCTCGGCATCAACCACTGGCAGACAGCCATCGACACCTTCGAGCACAACCACCCCGGCGCCACCGGGCGTTGCGCCGACATCCGCAACTACCCCATGCGCTGGCTGCCCAAGGCCGACATCGTGTGGGCCTCGGTCATCTGCACTGAGATCAGCCCCGCCGGCGGGAAGAAGCGGCAGCCCGACCCCGGGCAGGAAGCCCTCTTCGAAGAAGAGGAGCAGTGGCGGCAACTGCCGCCGGAAGCCTTCGAAATGACCCGGGCCACGGCCTGGTGCGTGCTGCGTGCCGCAGACGCCAAAGGCTTCCCCTGCGTCGTGGTCGAGAACGTCGTCGAGTTCGTGACCCAATGGGGCCTGTTCCCCGAGTGGATCAGAGCCATGAAGAAGCTGGGCTACCGCGTCCAGATCGTCTCGTTGTCCTCCGCGCACATCGGATCGGAGACCAACCCGTACGCGCCTCAGTGGCGTGACCGGGTCTACATCGTGTTCACGCAGAAGGGCGTGCGCCGTCCCAACCTGGCGCCGCGGCCGCTCGCGTACTGCATGGCGTGCGGCAGCGACGTGAAGGCGCGTCAGAGCTGGCGCGACCCGAAGGTCAAGGTCGGCAAGTACCGGGAGCAGTACGACTACCGGTGTCCCAGCACCAGTTGCGGGCACGCCCTGGTCGAGCCGTATGTGCGGCCCGCTTCGGACATCATCATGTGGGACGACATCGGCACCCGTATCGGTGACCGTGACAAGCCGCTCGTGGAGAACACGATGCAGCGGATCGAGGCAGGCAGGGCTGTCAACGGCCATTTGTTTGCCCCGGTGGCGGCCAGATGTTCCATGCACTCATGGCCGACTCGGCGTCCCCAGTGGCGGCCAGATATCTCCCCG
>NZ_JBHVGZ010000067.1:46793-56276 GCF_042800355.1 Streptomyces sp. NPDC057623 | reverse complement strand
CGGCGGAACAGGTCGCCGAGAAGATCCAGGACCCCCTGCTCGCCGCCCTGCTGGTCGGCAAGGCGACCGTGGCCGCCGAGCGGGGCGTCGCCCTGCGCCTCGCGGACCGCACCGGGCTCCCGGACCGGCTGATCGACCCCAGGGGCCTCGTCACGATCGTCGGCAACCTGGTGGACAACGCCCTGGACGCCGTCGCGGGCACCCCGCACGCGCGCGTGGAGGTCGAATTGCGGGCCGAGGGGCGTACGACGGTCCTCAGGGTGCGCGACACCGGACCGGGAATCCCGGAGGAGCAGCGCGAGTTGATCTTCACCGAGGGCTGGTCCACCAAGCAGCCTCCGGCTCACCGTGAGCGCGGCATCGGGCTCTCCCTGGTGCGCAGGCTCGCCGAACGGCAGGGTGGCAGCGCGAAAGTGGGCGAGGCGGCCGGCGGCGGCGCGGAGTTCACCGTCGTCCTGCCCGAGGCACTGGCCGAGTCGGACCTGGAACCCGCCCTCACCGTGCCGTCAGACGCGCAGGCCGTCGCCGAGGAGGAGTCGCGATGATCGAGGTCCTGGTCGTGGACGACGACATGCGCGTCGCGCGCGTCAACCGCGCCTACGTCGAGAAGGTGCCGGGCTTCCACGTGGCCGGCGAGGCACACAGCGCGGCCGAGGCGCTTCGCCAGGTGGAGGAGCTGCCCCGCGTGGATCTGGTCCTCATGGACCACTACCTGCCCGACGAGACGGGTCTGTCGGTCGTCCAGGAGATGCGCCGTCGCGGCCACCAGACCGACGTGATCATGGTGACGGCGGCGCGGGACGTGACGACGGTCCAGGCGGCCATGCGGCACGGCGCGTTGCAGTACCTGGTCAAGCCGTTCGCCTTCGCGGGGCTGCGCGCCAAGCTGGAGGCGTACGCCGAGCTGCGCCGCACCCTGGACGGCGGCGGCGAGGCGGAACAGGCCGAGGTGGACCGCATCTTCGGCGCCCTGTCCGCGTCGTCGGAGCCCGACCTGCCCAAGGGCCACTCCCCCACCACGGCGGAACTCGTACGCCGTTCCCTGATGAACGCCGAAGGCCCGCTGTCGGCCCAGGAGATCGCCGAACGGACCGGAGTGAGCCGCCAGACCGCCCAGCGCTATCTCAAGCTCCTGGAACGCACGGGGCGGGCCCGGCTCACCCTCAAGTACGGTGACGCGGGCCGCCCGGAACACCGTTACGTGTGGGCGACCCGCGCCTGAGACACGGCCCGTGGGGGCGGGGGAAGGAACCGTGCCTCCCCTTCATACGGATCCCGGCCGCCCGAATATCAACGGACAGCCCGGATCCTCGTGCGAGCCGCTCGGGCGGGACGGCCGCCGTCGGACTGCTCCCGGTCGCGCCAGACCGCTTTCGGTGCCGTCAGACCGCCCCCGCTCCCGTCAGCGACCGCACCTCGGTCTCCGCGTGCCTGGCCTCGTCGGGGATCTCGGCCGAGGTGACCGTGCCGAGCCAGCCCGCGACGAAGCCCAGCGGGATCGAGACGAGGCCCGGGTTCTGGAGCGGGAAGTACTGGAAGTCGACGCCGGGGAACAGTGATTCGGCGCTGCCCGACACCACCGGCGACAGCACCACCAGCACCACAGCCGGCACCAGTCCTCCGTACACGGCCCATACGGCGCCCCGCGTGGTGAAGTCCCGCCAGAACAGCGAGTAGAGCAGCACGGGCAGATTGGCGGACGCGGCCACGGCGAAGGCGAGGCCGACCAGGAAGGCGACGTTGAGATCGCGAGCCAGCAGTCCGAGGGCGATCGCGACGACGCCGATGCCGACGGCGGCGACGCGCGCCACGGCCACTTCGCTGCGGGGTTCGGCGCGCCGGCGCCGTAGCGAGGCATACAGATCGTGGGCCACGGAGGCCGAGGAGGAGAGCGTGATTCCGGCGACGACCGCGAGGATCGTGGCGAAGGCGATGGCGGCTACGACGGCGAAGAGAACCGTTCCTCCCGTGGATTGCGCGCCGCCGCCGAGGTCGAGGGCCAGCAGCGGAACCGCGGTGTTCCCGGCCGCGTTCGACCCGCGTACTGCCTCGGGCCCGACGATCGCGGCCGCGCCGAAGCCGAGCACGATCGTCATCAGGTAGAAGCCGCCGATGAGCCCGATCGCCCACACCACCGACCGCCGTGCCGCTCGGGCGGTGGGCACGGTGTAGAAGCGGGACAGGATGTGCGGCAGCCCGGCGGTGCCCAGGACCAAAGCGAGGCCCAGGCTGATGAAGTCGAACCGAGCCGTCCAGTCCCCGCCGTACTTCAACCCGGGCGCCAGGAACGCCTCGCCGTGACCGCTGCGCTCGGCGGCGGTGAGGAGCAGTTGGTCGAAGTCGCCGTGGAAGCGCACCAGGACGAGCGCGGTCAACGTGACGGTGCCGCCGAGCAGCAGAACCGACTTGACGATCTGAATCCAGGTGGTGGCCCGCATCCCTCCCAACGACACATAGATCACCATGAGCGCACCGACACAGATGACGGTCCACGTCTGCGTCGCCTCGCCCTTGCCCCCGAGCAGCAGCGCGACCAGGGTGCCCGCGCCCACCATCTGCGCCACCAGATACAGAACGGACACGGTGACCGAGGAAGTTCCCAGCGCGATCCGCACGGGGCGCTCCCTCATCCGGGTGACGACCACGTCGGCGAGCGTGAACCGCCCGCAGTTGCGTACCAGTTCGGCGACGAGGAACAGCACCACCAGCCAGGCCACCAGGAAGCCCACCGAGTACAGCATCCCGTCGTAGCCGAAGAGGGCGATGAGACCGGAGATGCCGAGGAAGGAGGCGGCCGACATGTAGTCGCCCGCGATGGCAAAACCATTCTCCATGGGCGAGAAGAGCCGACCGCCCGCGTAGAACTCCTCCGCCGAGCCATGCCGGCTGCGGCTCACCCACGTCGTGATCGCCAGTGTGATCGCGACGAACGCGCTGAACAGAAGCAGCGCCAGGGTCTGGTGATCGACCGTCACGAGGCACCGCCCCCGGTGACGCGCGTCAGCTCCTGCATCTCCCAGCGCAGTTCGAGCGCCGCCCGGTCCCGGCGCAGCCGCGCGTGCCGGACGTAGGCCCAGGTGAGCAGGAAGGTGGTGAGGAACTGTCCGAGCCCCGCGACCATCGCCACGTTCACAGCACCCGCCACGGGCCGGGCCATCAGCCCCGGCGCGGTCGTCGCGGCCACCACGTACGCCACGTACCAGGCGAGGAACACCGCGACCGCCGGCATCACGAACCTTCGGTACCGCCCGCGCACCTCCTGGAAGGCCGCACTGCGCTGTACCTCGAGGTACACGTCCTTCGCGACAGGCGGAGCGGCGTCGGGCGCGTGCGTGACGTCCGTCTCTCCCCATCCGGAGGCGAGGGCGTCGTACCAGGGATCGTCTGAGTACATGCCCAAGCATGGACAGAACGGAAAGATCCCCGGCTCGGCTTCACGACACGCTTCACTCCATCAGGTGACCGAAGGACACCTGTGGCCTCCGACGGCGAGAAGCCCTGCGGGGGCCACCCGCGCCCGACGACGACAGCCGCACGGGCGATCCGGGTGGGTACCCACAACAAGTGCCACAGGCGAAGCCGAGGCCGGGAACCCGACCCGAGCACGGCGCAGCGACTACGCGTCGATACGCGACCGGTCCAACGTCGCCGCCGAGCTGGAGATGAACTCCTTCCGCGGCGCCACGTCGTTCCCCATCAGCAGATCGAAGACCCGCTCGGCGGCCTCCAGATCGGTGAGGCTGATCCGGCGCAGGGTCCGGTGACGGGGGTCCATCGTCGTCTCGGCCAGCTGGTCGGCGTCCATCTCACCGAGACCCTTGTACCGCTGGATGGAGTCCTTGTAGCGCACGCCCTTGCTCTGGAACTCCATCAGCTTGTCGCGCAGTTCGCGGTCCGAGTACGTGTAGACGTACTTGTCCTGCCCCTTCTTGGGCTGGATCAGCTCGATGCGGTGCAGCGGGGGCACCGCGGCGAACACCCGCCCCGCCTCGATCATCGGCCGCATATAGCGCTGGAACAGCGTCAGCAGCAGCGTCCGGATGTGGGAGCCGTCCACGTCGGCGTCGGTCATCATGATGATCTTGCCGTAGCGCGCCGCGTCGATGTCGAAGGTCCGACCGGACCCAGCCCCTATGACCTGGATGATCGCGCCGCACTCGGCGTTCTTCAGCATGTCGGTCACGGACGACTTCTGGACGTTGAGGATCTTGCCGCGGATCGGCAGCAGTGCCTGGAACTCGGAGTTCCGGGCGAGCTTGGCGGTGCCGAGCGCGGAGTCTCCCTCGACGATGAACAGCTCGCTGCGGTCGACGTCGTCGCTGCGGCAGTCGGCGAGCTTCGCGGGCAGCGACGAGGACTCCAGGGCCGTCTTGCGGCGCTGCGCGTCCTTGTGCTGACGGGCCGCGATGCGCGTACGGGCGGCGGCGACGGCCTTCTCCATGACGACCCTGGCCTGAGCCGCGGCGTCCCGCTTCGTGGACGTGAGGAACGCCTTGAGTTCCCGGGCGATCACGGTGTTCACGATGCGACGGGCCGCCGAGGTGCCCAGGACCTCCTTGGTCTGGCCCTCGAACTGCGGCTCGGCGAGACGGACCGTGACGACCGCGGTGAGGCCCTCCAGGGCGTCGTCCTTGACGATGTCGTCCTCGGCGACGCGCAGCATCTTCTTGGTGCGCAGCACCTCGTTCATGGTGCCGGTCACGGCCGTCTCGAAGCCCGCGACATGCGTGCCGCCCTTGGGGGTGGCGATGATGTTCACGAACGACTTCAGGGTCGTGTCGTACCCGGTGCCCCACCGCATGGCGACGTCGACGTCGAGCTCGCGGGTGACCTGGGTGGGGGTCATCTGGCCGTGCTCGTCCAGGACCGGGACCGTCTCCTTGAAGGTGCCCTGACCGCCGAAGCGGAGGACGTCGCAGACCGGCTTGTCGCTGGCGAGGTACTCGCAGAACTCGCTGATGCCGCCGTCGAAGCGGAAGGACTCCTCGCCCTTGCTGCCGCCGTCACCGAGACCGAACTCGTCGCGGACGACGATGGTCAGGCCGGGCACCAGGAACGCGGTCTGGCGGGCGCGCTGGTGCAGATTCTCCAGGGAGAGCTTGGCGTCCTTGAGGAAGATCTGGCGGTCGGCCCAGTACCGCACACGCGTGCCGTTGCGGGTCTTGGGGATCTTCTTGGTCTTGCGGAGGCCGCCGGTCTCGAACTTCGCGTTCGGGCCGTCGGCGGCGAAGGCCCCGGGCACGCCACGCCGGAAGCTGATGGCGTGGGTGTGGCCGCTCCGGTCCACCTCGACGTCCAGCCGCGCGGACAGGGCGTTCACCACGGAGGCGCCCACGCCGTGCAGACCGCCGGAGGCGGCGTACGAACCGCCGCCGAACTTACCGCCGGCGTGCAGCTTGGTCATGACGACCTCGACGCCGGACAGGCCCGTCTTCGGCTCGACGTCGACCGGGATGCCCCGGCCGTTGTCCCGGACCTCCACGGACCCGTCGTCGTGGAGGATCACTTCGATGTGGTCGCAGTACCCGCCCAGGGCCTCGTCGACGGAGTTGTCGATGATCTCCCACAGGCAGTGCATCAGACCGCGGCTGTCGGTCGACCCGATGTACATGCCCGGGCGCTTGCGCACGGCCTCGAGCCCCTCGAGGACGAGCAGGTGCCGCGCGGTGTAGTTGGAACCGTCCCGGTCTGCTCCTGCCAGCAGCGCTGTGGACGGCACGGACGTCTCGGCGGTCACGCGGTTCGCTCCTCGCTGAATTTCAGGTGACGCCCTGGTGGGTAAGGGCGCGGCTTCGGTCGCCGTCAAGAGGGTACCGAGGCCTGGTAGAGCCGTTGTAACGCCACCCTCGTGCGAAACACAGAGTAGTCCAGCATCGCATGCGTGTTCGATCCCTCGATGGGGTGAAGTACATATCACGTTCCCTTCCAGGCATGAACCATTTAGGCTCCGGGCACGTCCTCATGAACAAACCGGCAAGCCAGCCGGGTGGACCGACCTTGACCAACAGCGCGAAACCGTAAGCAAGACACCGACGCAATACGGCACATTCGCCGCCAAGCCGGCAGCAGCCGGCCGCCCCCGAAAAATTTCTCTCTGGGTGAAGCCACGAGCGGGAACGTTTTGGGGCTGGTTGGATGTTGACCCTGGTACGACAGCTCGTCGAGCTAGAGAAGAGGCGACGTGACTACTGTTCTGACCCCCGCGAGCCCGCTGACGGCCGCTGACCGCTGCGACCGTTGCGGCGCCCAGGCGTACGTGCGCGTCGTGCTGCTCAGCGGCGGAGAGCTGCTCTTCTGCGCCCACCACGGTCGCAAGTTCGAGCCGGAACTCAAGAAGATCGCCGCTGAGATACAGGACGAGACGGAGCGGCTGACGTCCGTTCCCGCATCGGCGTCCGAAGATGAGCGCTGACACCTCGCATTAACGACGAGCCAGCTTCCGGCACAGGCCGGTCGACGGGCGGCCGCCCCTCAGAGCAGGGGCGGCCGCCCGCGCTCATACCCCGCGGGCCCTCAGACGGTGTCAGCCGCCGCCATGGCGCTCTCGCGCCGCTGCCCGCCACCCCAGAGCCCGTGCGACCTCGGAAACCCGCGTGTAGACGCCGGGGCTGCCCGCGCGACCACAACCGGTGCCCCAGGACACGAGCCCGATCAGCCTCCCCTGAGCGACCAGGGGCCCTCCGCTGTCCCCCTGACAGGCGTCCTGGCCTCCCCCCTGCTCCCCGGCGCAGACCATGCTGTCTGCCTGGTACCTGCCGTCGCCACTGCCCGGATACGCCTGTCTGCACAGCGCGTCGGGCAGGACGTGCACGCGTGCCGCCCGCAGGCTGCGCGGGTAGTCGCCGGCCCCCGTGATGTCCCCCCAGCCGTAGACCAGGGCCGGGGTCCCCGGCAGATAGGCCGGATCGCCGGCCCGCGCCATCCGAACGACCGCACTGGCGGGAAGCGGCTGGGCAAGGGTGAGCACGGCGAAGTCGCCGGCGTTGGTGACACTGTCGTAGGCCGGGTTCACCCAGGTGTCGCGGACCCGGATCTCCTGGCCCCGGCCGGAGAGCAGGTCCGTACGGCCCGTGATGACGCTGAAGTCGCGAACCCGTTCCGGCGGCGCCCCGAGGACCTCCTGGCTCAGGCAGTGGGCCGCGGTGAGCACCGTGGACCGGCCGACCGCCACACCGACGCAGAACTGGCCGGCCCGCGTACCCCCGAACCGGTCACGGCTGGACAGCGCCACGGTCCACGGACTGCTGGAGACATCCACCGGGAAGCCGCCGACAACCACACTGTCGGCAGCCGCGGGGGTGGCCGACGCCAACGGTATGGCAGCCGCCGCGGCCGCCAGTACCAGCGGCCGGGCCAGGGCCCTGATGTAGGGAAGACGCATGCACGCTCCTCACTCTGGAGTGGTCATGGGACACCCAGAGTGATTCAGCCCACCGCGACCCGCACCTGCGCGACAGCAAGAAGGCCCGGTCCCCACTCGGGAGACCGGGCCTTGTGTGTCGTACGAGCGACGACCTAGTCGAGGTAGTCCCGCAGCACCTGGGACCGCGACGGGTGGCGCAGCTTCGACATGGTCTTGGACTCGATCTGGCGGATGCGCTCGCGCGTGACGCCGTACACCTTGCCGATCTCGTCGAGGGTCTTCGGCTGACCGTCGGTGAGACCGAAGCGCATCGAGACCACGCCGGCCTCGCGCTCGGACAGGGTGTCGAGGACCGAGTGCAGCTGCTCCTGGAGGAGCGTGAAGCTGACCGCGTCGGCCGGGACGACGGCCTCGGAGTCCTCGATGAGGTCACCGAACTCGCTGTCGCCGTCCTCGCCCAGCGGGGTGTGCAGCGAGATGGGCTCGCGGCCGTACTTCTGGACCTCGATGACCTTCTCGGGGGTCATGTCGAGTTCCTTGGCCAGCTCCTCCGGGGTGGGCTCGCGGCCCAGGTCCTGGAGCATCTGGCGCTGCACGCGCGCCAGCTTGTTGATGACCTCGACCATGTGCACCGGGATACGGATGGTGCGGGCCTGGTCGGCCATGGCGCGGGTGATCGCCTGGCGGATCCACCAGGTGGCGTACGTGGAGAACTTGTAGCCCTTGGTGTAGTCGAACTTCTCGACCGCGCGGATCAGACCGAGGTTGCCCTCCTGGATCAGGTCCAGGAAGAGCATGCCGCGGCCGGTGTAGCGCTTGGCCAGGGAGACCACCAGACGGAGGTTGGCCTCCAGGAGGTGGTTCTTGGCGCGGCGGCCGTCCTCGGCGATGATCTCCAGCTCGCGCTTGAGCTTGGGGGCGAGCTTGTCGGCGTTGGCCAGCTTGTCCTCGGCGAACAGACCGGCCTCGATGCGCTTGGCGAGCTCGACCTCCTGCTCGGCGTTGAGCAGCGGGACCTTGCCGATCTGCTTGAGGTAGTCCTTGACCGGGTCGGCGGTGGCGCCGGCCGCGGCGACCTGCTGCGCGGGAGCGTCGTCCTCGTCCTCGTCGGAGAGCACGAAGCCGGCGTTCTCGGCGCCCTCGGGCTCCTCGCCGCCCTTCGGGGGAGCGTCCTCGAGGGCCTCGTCCTCGATCAGCTCGGCGTCGTCCTTCTTGCCTGCCGTCTTCTTGGCCGCCGTCTTCTTGGCGACGGTCTTCTTCGCGACCGCCTTCTTGGCGGTCGTCTTCTTCGCAGCGGCCTTCTTGGCGGGGGCGTCGTCCTCGACGGCGGAGTCGGCGGCGGGGGCCGCGGGCGTGGCGGTGGCGGTGGCCTTCTTGGTGGTCACCGTCTTCGCCGCGACCGTCTTGGTGGCCGTGCGCTTGGCCGGACTCTTCGCTGCGACGCTCTTTCGTGTGCGCTTGGGCTCCGCGGCACTGACCATCAGCGTCACACCCTCTTCCTCGAGGATCTGGTTGAGGCTGCGCAGTACGTTCTTCCACTGAGTGGCCGGAATCTGGTCAGCTTCGAAGGCCCGACGCACATCGTCGCCGGCGATCTGCCCCTCAGCCTTTCCCCGCTCAATAAGAGCCATGACAGAGACGGACTCGGCGATCTCCGGCGGGAGCGTACGGGATGTGCTGGCCGACACGAACAACCTCTCGGAACGTTGAAAAACGGCTTCCGGCCCCGTCCACGGCGGACAGGAGCCGACCACCGGCCTGGGGATTGGGCCGACGGTGCGGGCGGGGGCCGGGAAGTTACACAGCGCCTTGAGCGGCGTCCGTATTCCCTTCTCGGCAGTCACCTCTTAGGTCATCGCGCTGCTCCCCCGAGCGTTACGCCCAATCTGCGTGGCCCGAGTCACATCCCGTAACCGATCAAAAGCATGCAGATGCGGACATAGCCGGTCGCCCGCAGCTTCGCCCAAGCACTGTACGGCCTTTCCGCGGCCTCGTCGCACCGTTGGGGCCCCCCGAGTCCTTGTTGGGTCTGCGGGTTCCCCCGGAGGGGGGACACCAGCCCGGGAGGTTTACCGGGGGGGGGGGGCACTCCGACCCTCTCCCCCCTGGGGGCGTTCATG
>NZ_JBHVGZ010000067.1:0-46783 GCF_042800355.1 Streptomyces sp. NPDC057623 | reverse complement strand
ACAAAAAGCATGAAAATGAGAAAATAACTGGTGCCCCCCAGCTCCTCCAAAGCGTGTCACGCCGTTCCAGGGGCCCCGCAAAACCGGGGAACCCAAAGAGGCAGGGGTGGATCCTGCGGGTCCGACGGGAGGGGGCACACAGACCGGGAGGTGCCACAGGAGGGGGAGGCACTCCCGGCCGCGCCCCCGTGGGCGCGGTCAGTGCTCGCGGGGGGCGGGCACCACGCGCTCGACCTCGGGATGGACGGTGAGCAGTTGACGCATGGCGGCCTCGGCGGCCGCTCCGTCGCCGGCGGCGAGGGCGTCGACGATCCTGCCGTGCTGGGCCAGCGACGCCTCGTTCGGCCGGTCGCAACCCGTCACAGGGCCGCCGGAGACCTGGAGGGCGGCGGAGACGATCCCCGACAGGTGCTCCAGCATGCGGTTGCCCGCGACCTGGATGAGCAGCGAGTGGAACTCGGCGTCGGCGCGGGAGAAGGTGAGGACGTCGCCCTGCCCCATCGCGTGGCTCATGATCTCGACCATGTCGCCGAGCCGCTGCTGGACGTCGTCGCGCCCGTGCCCGGCGGCGAGGCGGGCGGCGAGCGGCTCGATCGTCCAGCGCAGCTCGCTCAGCTCCCGACGCTGGTCGTCGCGCTGCGGTCCGAAGGCCCGCCACTCGATGATGTCCGGGTCGAGGAGGTTCCAGTCGCTGACGGGACGCACGCGCGTGCCGACGTTCGGACGGGCGCTGACCAGGCCCTTGGCCTCCAGGACGCGGAGCGACTCGCGGACGACGGTGCGGGAGACCTCGAAGCGCTGGCCGATCTCCTCGGGCACGAGCGGGCGGTCGGCGCCCAGGTCCCCCGAGACGATCATCTGGCCAAGCTGCTGGACGAGTTGGCCGTGCAGCCCGCGTCCGCGGCTGCCCGCGGCGCGTCGGCCCATACGGCCCAGTTCCGGCTCCGCACTGTCCCAGGCAGAGGCTCCGACGCGGTCGGCGACGGTGGCCTCGGCGTAGGGGTAGCGGTCGAGATCGCCCGGGCCGGCAAGACCGGAGTCGGCGGCGCGGGCGGCGGTCATCATGGTGTGCGCAAGGGTACTCACGGATCCTTTGTCGGCGCCCTCCTCAACTCCCTTGAGGTCTTTGGTGAAAAGCACACGAAAGGGTGATCGCTCACCCCGTCGCAATTGACGCCTTATCGGAAAGAAATGGGCTTTCCCCGGGGAGTTGTGCGCACGACAGATCCGGGGGCGGCAGGGACGGTCGTCATCGGACCCTGCTTCGCAGGGTCGTGAGGACGTAGGCGCAGAGCAGGGCGGTGAGCGACAACGTCAGGGCACCGCCGACGGGTTGGGCGACCACGCGCGCGGCGGCTTCCAGGTAGCGCTCGCCCCCGAAGGGCCACTGCGACAGGAGCACCTCCCGCAGCCGCAGCGGAAACCCGGCCGCCGTCCGCACAGACGGCCCTTCGAAGGCCTTTTGTACGAGGGGTACGACGACGACGGGCACGGAGACCACCGCCGCGAGCCCGGCCGTGGTGGACCGGAAGAGACCCGCGGCGAGTACGCCGGCCCAGGCGCAGCCGACCATGAGCCCGATCCAACTCGCGCTCAGCGAAAGCCACTCGGCGGGAACCTCCGCGAGCTCCCGTCCGTAGACGAGGTAGAGCACTTCGGTGTCGCAGCCCACGGTGAGGACGGCCAGCACCAGCGCGGTGGCGGAGGCGACGAGGAGTTTCGCGGCCAGCAGCCCCAGCCGGCGGGGGACGGTGCCGCGGTCCGCGGCCAGGGCGGGGTGGCGGAACTCGTCGCCGAACGCGATCGCACCGAGCAGCCCGGCACCGATCGCCGCGGGCGGCAGCGGGAGCTGTTGCGGCCACGCCGCCATCAGGCGGTGCTGCGGCGTGTGCCCGACGCGTGCCAGCAGTACGGCGGTGAGGGCGGACACCACGAGCACGGCGGCACCGGTGGCGAAGCTCGTGCCGACACCGACGGCACGACGGAGTTCGTAGCGGAGGGGGCGGAGGGGGCTGGGGGCGGGGCGGACGGAGATGGGGGGCGGGAGATCGGGGAGGGCGACTGCAGAGGAGCCTGACGAGCGCGAACCGGCGTCCGGTGTGCGGGACCCGCCCGTGGGCGCGCCGGCTGGTCTCGGACCACCCGCCCGCGCCTGGGGAACCTCCGCGCAAGCCTCCTGCCCATCAGTGGCGGCTGCGGCCGGCTCCCGGCCCGCCTCCTGAGGCACCTCCCTCACAGTCGCCTGCTCGTCGGTCCCGGTGCGCCCTGAGTCCGGCGCCGGCGGGGGCGCGGCCTTGCGTCTGCGGCCACCGGTTGCGGCCAACGCGGCATCCGGCGCCTGCGGCACCTCGCAGGCCCGCGGCTCGGCCGTGCGGGGGCCCGCCTCGGTTCCCGGCCCCATGTCTCCGATCTCGTCGGCGAGTTGATGTACGAGAATGCCGTGACGGAAGGCGATCTCGCCCACGTCGGCACAGGTAGTGCCATACACGGAGAGGCGGTTGCCGCTCTCCCGAACGACCTCGACGGAGCGGTGTGCGGTGCGCGCCTCCTTGGTGAGCAGGGCGGCGAAGCGAGAGGCATGAGGCGTGCGGACGGCGACGCGCGGGCGCAGCCGGGTGCGGGCGAAGTCGGCGGCCTCCTGGTCGGCAATGAGTCTGCCTCGCTGAAGCGTGACGACCCGGTCGGCGGTGCGTGCGGCCTGCTTCGGGTCGGCCGTGGTCAGCAGGACCGTGCCGCCCTGGGTCGCGTGGGCGTGCAGCATGCCGTACAGCCAACGGCTCTCGCGGGCCGAGAGCCCGCCTGCGGGGTCGTCGAGCACGAGGGTGTGCGGGTCGGCCAGCAGCGCGCAGGCCAGACCGAGGCGGCGGTCCATGCCGCGCGAGAGAGTGCCGAGGCGTTCCTCGCGCAGGCTGACGAGGCCGACCACCTCCAGGACTTCGTCGGCACGCCGGGCCGGCACTCCGGCGGCGGCACACAGCATGCGCAGATGGCCGCGGACCGTGCGCGACGGATGCCCGGGCAGGTCGCCCAACAGCACGCCGACCTCGCGCGACGGGTGGGCGATGCGGTGCAGGGGGCGACCTCTGAAGTAGGTGATTCCACGGCCGCGTTGGAGTTCGAGCATGAGTCTGAGCACGGTCGTCTTGCCCGCTCCCGACGCTCCGAGCAGCGCGGTGACGCGACCGGCGCGCGCCTCGAAGGAGACGTCGTCGACGGCGGGAGGAAGCTCCTTGCGAGGGTCGCTGGTCAGTCCGATGGCCTGGATCACTCGCAGCAAGATAGCGCGGTATGTCCGTTTTTTCGGGTAGGGCAAGGCCCGCTGCGGAGACCGGAGTCGGTCCGGCCGGGTCCCACGGCTTCCGTCTCGAGCACGGACTGCACCCGGACCGAGCCCGGACTGAGCCCGGATCGGCATCGGTTCGCGTCCGGGCGAGCGTCGCGGCGAGCGCTCTCGGGTCAGACCTCGGGGCGCAGCATCGGAGGGTTGAGCAGCGTGGCGCCGCCCGCCCGGAAGAGCTGGGCGGGGCGGCCGCCCTGGCGTGTGGTGGTGCCCCCGGTGGGGACGAGGAAGCCCGGTGTGCCCGTCACCTTGCGATGGAAGTTGCGCGGATCGAGCGCCACACCCCACACCGCCTCGTAGACACGGCGCAGCTCCCCGACAGTGAACTCGGTAGGGCAGAACGCCGTGGCCAGGGACGAGTACTCGATCTTGGAACGGGCGCGCTCCACCCCGTCGGCCAGGATCTGCGCGTGGTCGAAGGCGAGCGGCGCGACCGGTTCGCCGTCGCGGCCGTAACCGCCCTGCTGCAGAAGTTCGTCGACCGGCGCCCAGCGGGCGTTGCTGGCGTCGCCGCCCGCGCGGGGCGCCGGCAGGTCGGGGGCCAGCGCCAGGTGGGCCACGCTGACGACCCGCATCCGCGGATCCCGCTTGGGGTCACCGTAGGTCGCGAGCTGCTCCAGGTGGGCACCGTAGTCCTGCGCCGGGACGGCCGGGTCATGGGCCCGCAGCCCGGTCTCCTCGGCCAACTCCCGTGCCGCGGCCTGCGCCAGGTCCTCGTCGGCCCGTACGAACCCACCGGGCAGTGCCCAGCGCCCCTGGAACGGCGGTTCGCCCCTGCGCACCGCCAACGCGCACAGGGCATGGCGGCGCACGGTCAGCACGACCAGGTCCACGGTAACGGCAAAAGGCGGAAAGGCTGACGGGTCGTAGGGCATGCGGCGATCATAGTCGTCTGCTTGACGATAAACACTCCCTTCGTCGGGCGCATCGATGGCTGATCCAATTCGGCCCGGTATGGACCTCACCACCCCCTCCTGCACGTCGCACGAACCGGCGTCGTACGAGGTCACGCTCGCAGTTGCAGTCCGTCGGCCGCCTCCTCGACCATGGCGAGCCCCAGCCGGCTGACACGTACGGAGAAGGGGGCTTCGATGACGCGGAGGCCCGTCAGGACGATCTCGCCGAGCGGCGCACTGCGCACCGGGCGCAGCGTGACCGTCCCCGCCGGAGCGTCCGGGCGGACACCCGCGAGCGTGGTCAACAGCAGCACTCCGGCCGCCGCCGCCGTGGCCGCGGGGCGGCAGGCCGCCGGATGCGGGAGGGGAGCGCTCCCGTCCGTACGGCGCTCCCCCGCATACATGTCGGGCAACCGGTGGCCGAACGCGGCCGCGGCCGCCAGCACGCCCCGCAGCAGCCCGCTCGCCTCCTTCTCGTAGCCTGCCGCGGCCAGGCCCGCGACGGCGAGCGCGGTCTCGTGGACCCGCACGGCGCCACTGCGGTGACCGAAGGGGTTGTACCCGGCCTCCTTCACGCCCAGGCCGCGAAGGCCCCAGCCCGAGTCCATGGCCGGCCCACCGAGCAGCCGGGCGAGCTGTTCGGTCTGCACCTTGCCGAGCAGGCCGGGCGCCTGTTCGCCCCCACCCAGCAGGCCGGTGTCGAGAAGGTGGACGGCGGCGGCGCCCAGATGTGGCACCAGGCGTCCGTCCGGGGCACGGGCGGCAGCGGGCCGGCCGCCGCTCAGGTCGTCGATCCAGAAGTCCGCACGAAACGCCGTCCGCAGCGTCCCGGCCCAGTGCCGCAGCTCGGCACCGCCCGGTCTGCCGCAGGCGTCGAGCAGATCGGCGCCCAACAGTGCCGCGCGATGGGCATGGGCCTGGGTCTCGCAGCGGACAGGCCCGCCGGGATGCGGGTCGGGCAGATATCTGCCGTCACCCACGGTGGTCCGCAGCCAGGTCAGGCATCGCTCGGCCGCCGGGAGGAGCTCCTCGGTCTCGGGCTCGGGCAGCCCCCAGCGTCGGGCCTCCGCGAGCAGCGCGGGGAAGAGCAGCGTCGCCTCCGTGCCCGTGCAGCCCGGTGGCAGATGCGTGCCCGCGTCCCGGAGCGGCGCGGGGATCATGCCGGACTTCGGTCCCTGGGCCCGGAGTTGGGTGCGGGCGAGGGTGCGCAGCGTGCCCGCGGCGAGCCGGGTGCCCAGAGGCAGGGTCATCCGGGCCGCTGCGAGGGCCTCGGCCGGGGCCAGGCCACAGCGCCACGGTGCCCCGGCGGCCAGGTGGATGTCGCAGGGGTGGGCCGGGTCGCGCAGCAGAAGGGCCTGGAGATCTTCGATGCTCGTCCGTAACAACGCCTCCGCCCCGGGATCGTCACCGGCCGCCCGCGCCGTCGCCAGCGGGCTGGTCGCCGCTCGGCCCACGGCGCGCACGGGTCCCGCTCCGTCGGGCCGCACCCGCAGTTCGATGGTCACGCTCCCGCCCGGGGGCAACACGAATTCCCACCGCAGCAGGCCCGCGGAGGCCAGCGCGTCGGCCGGCGACGGGTCGGCCGTCACAGCCGAGCCTCCTCTGGCTGACGACCAGCGCAGGCCGGAGTCGTGGACGGTGGCGGGGAGTTCCGGTCCCGTGTTGCCGCTCGCGATCGCGCCGAGGTCGGCCAGGTCCGTGCCCAGGGCGACCTCGACCGGCAGACGCAGGGGTCGAACGGCCGCGCTGTGCAGCGTGATCCGCTCGGTACCGTCCGCGTGACGGATTCGCTCGACCACGACGTCCGGGTCCGGTCCCGCCTGGGGGGAACTGCGCAACGTGCCCACGAACCGGGCACGGTCGGCCGTGGTCATCCTGGCCTGGACCGGGAGCGGCTCACGTCCGGCCACCCGGATCTGACAGCGCGAGAGCACGCGTCGGCCTGCTCGGTAGAACCCGTCGAGGCCCCGGCCGGTCAACTGCCCCTGGTCCGTGGAGATGGCGAGGCCCGGCAGGGCGACGCAGATCAGGGCGTTGTGGGTGGGCGGCAGGTCGGCATACCGACGCACGACCGACTGCTGGGCCGTCGAAGGGGTGTCCTGGGGCTGGGCGAAGCGCCGTGCGTGCTCGGCCTGTGTGGGCGTTGCCGTGTCCGGGATCATCAGGGCCGAGGACGACGGGCCCTGGCCTGGCGACGGGCCCTGGCCTGACGGCCGATGCGTGTGCTCGGCCCGTCGAAGGTCGTCGTTCAGCAGCCTGGGCACGCGCCGCTCCGCAGCGTCCCCGGGCGGGGGCAGCCCCGTATCCAACCGTTGGGAGGGGACCAGCCCGCCGGCTGTCGAGCGATCGTCTGCAGCCGGGGAGGTCTGAGTCGGTGGTGGCACCGGAGTCGGCTGTGGCATGGGGCGGCTTCCTCTGCGCTCTGTGCGCCACGGGCGTGTGCGGCGCCGGCTGGGGGACCCGGAGTGACAGGGGCGATGCGGCGGCACGGCCGGTTCAGGCGTTCCGCCACTCAGGTGAACGGGGAGGGATCCCTCCAGGTCACGCCCGGCACGGGGTAACCCGGTAGGAGGACCGGCCCTTTCACCGGAATCACCGGAATCACCGGGCGAGCCGAAGCGATCCATGGCATCGGCACCGCAACAGCCGCGACCTCCACGGCATCGGTCACCACACCGCCCGCCGCAGCTGCCACCCCGACCGCCTGGGGCGCTGCTTCGCCGCGATGACTCACGCATCCTTCTCTCCCCCGGGGCTGCCGGGACGCACCCCGTCCGGACGGGGCTCAATCCGACGGCCTGCAGCCTTCTTCGACGTACGCGATGCCGTCTCCTTCGAGCTGCCTTCCTTCGAGCTGCTCTCCTTCGAGCTGCTCGCCTTCAAGCTGCGCGGAACCGTGCCGCCCGGCCGCGAGGCATCAGGGTGCGTCCTCGCCGATGCACGGGGGCGCTGGACACTCGTCGCCCGCCCGCGCGTCCCCCGCTGTCGCCCGGTGCCGCTCACGGAGCGTGGGAGGTTGCCGACAGAACCCGCCCGGCGCCGAGACGCACGACGACCACCCATTTCGGACAGCGGCGCAGACTGCTCCACCGCCTCGCCCTGTACCGGCTTCGCCACCTCGCCCCGGACCGGCTGTTCCATCTCGCCCCGCACAAGCTCCTCAGCTTCGCCCTGTGCCGGCTCTGCAACCTCATCCCCTGCCGGTTCTTCCATTTCCTCCGGTTGGTCGAGCGGCCCCGCGCCCGCCCGCTCCCGTCCCTCACGTTCCGCACGTAGGCAGCGGCGGATCGACTCGGGGTCCAGACCTTCGTTGCAGGCTTGGTGCAGCAGGCGGGCGAAGAGGTAGTCGCGGTCCGCGCCGAGGGCCATGGCAAGGGCCTCTCGGGCTTCCAGGTCGTCGCCGGTGGACCAGGCGACCCAGCCGACGAGAGTGAGCGGTGCCGCCGCGTGCTCGCTGTACGGTCCGACACAGCGGCGGGCCAACGCTCGCCACAGCCGGAGGGCGGGACCGGCCTCGTCGCCCTCCATCCACTCGGCGGCGCGGTCCCGGGTCGAACGGTCCTGGAGACCGAGAATGAGCCTCGCGGCTTCGTCGTGTCCGAGCAGTTCGTCGTCCCGGAGATCAGCCGTGAGCGCCCCGGGCAGGAGCGGGGCCGCGGCGAACCGGCACCTGAGCCGCTCGGCCAGTTCCAGCGTCTGCTCCGCCACGCCCGCGCGTGAGGCGTCGTCGAGGATCCTGGGCACCAGCGCCATGCCGACCTTGTCCAGAGCGGCCTCCTGCTCCAGAGCGGCAGCGGTCTCCAGTGGTTGCAGCCTGGCCCGCAGCTCGCGCAAGGTGCCGCGCACCTGAACTCCGGCGTACGTGGCCGCGGCGGCCAGCACGGACGTACCGGGCAGGCCCATCGGGCGCCCCTCGGACGGACAGCACTCGGCTCGGTCGCAGCAGTACGACCAGAAGCGGCCGTCCGAGATGCACAGGGCCTCGATCACCGGAACGTCCAGGCCGCCGCACGCGACACGCATCTTCTGAGCGAGCGGACGCAGCCGTTCCATGACCTGTCGGCCCGTCTCGCCCTCGGTCGGTTCCTGGCAGAGGAAGGCGACCATCTGCTCCGGCCGGACTCCCCTGCGCTCGCTGCCCCTCACCAGTCCGTGGGCCAACTGCCGGGCCGCGGAGTCCCAGTCGTCCCTGCTCGCGGGAATGCCGAGCCGGGCCCGGCCGCCGAACCGTCCGCGGCCGGCCCTGTCGTGCAGGGCGACCAGCACGATGCTGTCCTCGGGGCGGTACCCGAGGAGATAGGGCAGGGCGTCGGCCAGTTCGGCCGGGGTGCGCAGGGTGACCTGGTGCTCGGGCAGGTGCGCTTCGTGGGTGCTGCAGTCGAGTCGCTCCACGTGCCCTGTGCGTCCCGCATGTCCCGTGCGTCCTGTGTGTCCCGCGCGACCCGTGTGCCCGTGGTCCTCGTCGGGCCGGACCTGCGCGTGGTGCATCTCAGGCGTGTCGTTCGCGTCGGTCGCACCAGCAGCCCGGTGGTGCTCACCGCCCGTGTTGTCGTCGCTCTCAGGAGACCCCGTTGCTTCGCTGTGATTCGTCATGGGCAGACGATCTCCCGGATCCCGGCACTCCGCTTTGCCCTGTGGATAAGTCCGACCAGGGACACGACAACCCGGGCATGTCCCCGACGCCGCGCCTGAGCCACGACCCGAGGCCAGGTCGTAGGCCGGTTTCGAGGTCAGGGCAGAGGCGGATCCGAAGTCAAGGCTGAGGCCGGTTTCGAAGCCCCGACGCGGCCGTCACTTGAGCTGTGCGGCGCCGATCGACTCCCCCGACGCGATGCGCAGAAACTCCTTCACCAACGGTTCCTGGGCGTTGGCCCGGGTGACGAGGGACAGTTCGACGATGTCGGCGGGGTCGGTGAGCCGGCGGTACGCGACCGGCCGCTGGAAGGTACGCGCGGCGGTTGCGTTCGGGACCAGCGTGACGCCGAAACCACAGGCGACCATGGCCAGTTGCGTCAGGATCGAGTTGGCGAGATGGCGTGCGTCGGGGGTGAAGCCCGCCCGGCGGCAGGTCGCCATGAGCTGGTCGTGGTAGTCCGGTGAGGCCTCGCGCCGCAGCCAGACCCAGGGCTCGTCGGCGAAGAGGGAGAGATCGACGGCCACGGTGCTGCGCTCGGCTGCCCGAGGGTGCCGCTCCGGTAGGGCGATCACGAACTGGTCGTGGCGCCACGGCCGCACGCGCAGACCGCGGACCGGTGCGCTGGGTCGGATGACGGCGATGTCGAGGTCGTGCCTGGTCACCAGGTCCTGCCCCGTAGGCGTGTCCACCTCCATGACCTGGAGTTCGACCCGCGGGCGGGCCTGCCGGAAGTCGGCGATCGTGCCCAGCAGGGGCTCACTCAGCGCCGACGTCACCACACCCACGCGCAGTGTGCCCACCAGTCCCGCCTCGGTCTGAGCGGCGACTTCCTGCGCGTGCTGGGCTGCTGCCAAGAGCTTGCGGCACTCCTTCACGAACACCCGGCCGGTCTCGGTGAGAGCGACCTTCCGTCCGCCGCGGTCGAAGAGTCGTGCCCCCAGCTGCCGTTCCAACTGCTGGATCGCCTGGCTCAGCGGCGGCTGCGACATGGCGAGCCGTTCGGCGGCGCGGCCGAAGTGCAGCGTCTCCGCCACCGCCAGGAAGTAACGGGCCTGCCGGACCTCGATCATCAGTGTCCTCCGCCCGATGAGTCGTTCTGCATATCGCTGGGAGATGAAGTCAGACCTTCAGTGTATGGATCTCGCTTGTTTCACTGAGAGGCATGACAGCTGAAGCAGCCCTGTTGACGCAGTTCACCGCCTTGGACACGGCCGCCCTGTCCGATGCGCTCAACGCTTGCGGGCTCCCTCCGGGCGAGGGCGGGCTGCGTCCCATGTGGGGCCGTCCGAAGGTTGCCGGGTTCGCGCGGACCGTGGAGCTCGGGCCCCTCACCGGTGAGCACGGCGGTGCGCACATCCTCACGAGCGCGATCGCCGAGGCCGGGGTGACGGACGTCATCGTGGTCGCCAACGGCGGTCGTACGGATGTCTCGTCCTGGGGCGGCATCGTCAGCGTCGGGGCCTCGGTGCGTGGGGTCCGGGGTGTGGTCGCCGACGGCGCCTGCCGGGACGTCGGCCAGGCCCGGGGGCTCGGCTTCCCGGTCTACGCGCGGGCCCAGGTACCGGTGACCGCGCGCGGTCGGCTGCGGCAGAAGTCGTCCGGCGAGCCGGTCGTCATCGGTGGCGTGACCGTCGAGCCGGGCGACGTCGTGATGGCCGACGAGGGCGGAGTGGTGTTCGTCCCCCGCGCGCGGACCGTCGACGTGCTCAAGGCCGCGCAGCTCATCGCCGACCGGGAGGCGGCCATCGAAGCCGAGGTCCGCGCCGGTGTCCCCCTGCCCGACGCGATGCGCGATGCCCGCCTGGCCGGAACGGAGAGGTAAGCGGAGAAATGAGCGGAGAGATGAGCAGAGAGATGAGCAGAGAGATGAAACGGAAAAGTGACGGAGAAGTGATGAGTGACCTGATCACCCGCCTTCGCGCCTTGCCCACCGCAGCCGTCTCCGACGCCCTGGACCGGATCGGCGTCGAGGGCGCGCTGCACGGCCTGTCCCCGCTGTCGAACGACTTCCGCGCCGTAGGGCCGGCCTTCACCGTGCGCTACGCATCCGTCGACGAGGCCGGCGCCGGCACAGTCGGCGACTTCCTCGACGACGTGCCTCCGAGCGCGGTCGTCGTCATCGACAACGACGGCCGTACCGACGTCACCGTCTGGGGCGGCATCATGACCGAGGTCGCGGCGGCCCGCGGCATCGCCGGCACCGTGATCAACGGTGTCTGCCGCGATGTTTCGGCGTCCCTGGCCCACAACTACCCGCTGTTCAGCCGCGGCCGCTTCATGCGTACCGGCAAGGACCGGGTGCGACTCGTCGCCGTGGACGAACCAGTGACGGTGAACGGCATCGAGGTCCGCCCGGGCACCCTGATCTGCGCCGACGCCGACGGAGTCGTCGCGGTCCCCGCCGTCGAGGCGAACCGGATCACCGACATCGCCGAGCGCATCGAGCGGTTCGAGTCGGACATCGTCGCCGCCGCCCGGGCCGGAAGCACCCTGCGCGCGGCGCGCGAGAAACATGGCTACCACCAGCTCCAGACGAGGAGTACAGCATGACCGACGCGGCCCGCGGACACAGCACAGCCACCCTGTACGAGGCGTCCTTGGCGACAGCGCGCGCCTGCGACCCCGGTCTGCGCGCCGCCTGGCCGGGCGCACGCGTGGCCGGTCCGGCGTTCACCGTCCAGGGCATCGGCGGCGACAACCTCGCACTGCACGGCGCGGTCGCCACAGCCCCCGCGGGGAGTGTCCTCGTGGTCGACCTCCAGGGCGCCCAGCACGGGCACTGGGGCGAGATCCTCGCCGTGGCCGCACGGCATCGGGGCATCCTCGGGCTGGTCGTGGACGGCGGCGTACGGGACACGGCCGAACAGGCGGAACTCGGCTTTCCGGTCTTCGCCCGCCACATCACAGTCGTCGGCACCGGCAAGGAGCATCCCGGCCGGTTCCATGCCCCGGTCCGGGTCGGCGGAGTGGTCGTACGACCGGGAGACCTCGTCGTCGGAGACGCGGACGGCGTGGTCGTCGTACCGGCCGAGTCGGTGACGAAGACCCTGGACCGGTCCGACGACCGGGTCGCGGCCGAGCAGCGCGCGCTCAAGGCCATCCGCAGCGGTATGACGACCGTCGAGTACTACCGCCTGGCGTGAAGGAGAAACCCGTGCCCCCAGGCAGTGACTTCGCTGACGAGCAGCTCACTCTCCGCGTGGACGACGTGCCCCTGCGGATCGCCGCTGTCCGCCGGGACGGTGAGCGCGCTCCGGTCGTCTTCCTCCACGGCTTCGGCTCGACGAAGGAGGACTACGTCGACTTCGTCCACCGGCCCGAGTTCGCAGGGCGCCCGTTCCTGGCCTATGACGCGCCGGGATGCGGCGGTTCGGAAGGCGACGATGCGGCGAGGATCTCGGTCCCGTTCCTGGTCAGGACCGCCCAGGCGGTGCTGCGGCGGTCGGGGATCGAGCGCTTCCACGTCGTCGGCCACTCCCTGGGCGGCCTGACCGCACTCCTCTTGGCCCATCAGGAGCCGCACCGGGTCCTGAGCTTCGTCGACATCGAGGGCAACCTCACGTCCGAGGACTGTTTCCTGAGCCGCCAGATCGTCACGCATCCTGCGGACGACGACAAGCGCTTCGTCGACGGGCTGGTCGAGCGCGCACACCGTTCCAGCGAGTACGCGAGTGCCCTGTACGCGGCGTCGCTGCGGCACAAGGTGCGCCCGCGCGCGGTGCGCGGGATCTTCGAGTCGATGGTCGACCTGTCCGACCACGGCGACCTGCTGACGAAGTTCCTCGCGCTGCCCTTCCCCCGCATGTTCATGTACGGCGAGCAGAACGCGTCCTTGCCCTACTTGCCGGAACTGGCGGCGAACGGCGTCGAGTTGGCACAGGTCCCGCACAGCGGGCACTGGCCGATGTACTCCAACCCCGCGTGGATGTGGGCCCGGATCGCCGCGTTCCATGCACACACCGACTGCTGAGCGAGCCCTCTCTCAGGCACTCCATGCTGGAGCGACCCCCCGGCCGGAAACCGTGTCCCTGTGGCCCTCACCGCCCGGGACGGCCCCAATGAGGGCATCACCCTGCTCACCGCCTCGCTGGACCGGCCGCGCGGCGAGCGGGGGCACCGGCTCTCCCATGGCACCTCCCTGGAAGCTCAGCCTGCCGCGGCGAGGACCAGGGGCAGCACCTGCTCGCTGCCTGCCCGGCGGAGCAGGCGGGCGGCGACGGCGAGGGTCCAGCCCGAGTCGGTGTAGTCGTCCACGAGCAGGACCGGTCCTGGGGAACTCGCCAGGGCAGCGGCCAACTCCTCGGAGACGGTGAACGCGCCGGACAGTGATCGCAGGCGTTGGGCGGAGTTGCTGCGCCGTGCCGCGTGTGCGCCGCTCGGCCCGGTGTAGGTCAGGGTGCCCAGGCAGGGCAGGCGGCCGATCGTCGCGATGCCCTGGGCGAGAGAGCCGACCAGTTGCGGGCGGGCCAAAGACGGCACGGCGACGATGCCCACCGGGCGGGCGGAGGCGTCCGGGACGTTCGGCGCCCAGCCGCCCGGCGAGCGCGCCCAGTCGGCGAGCACCGCGACCGCGGCCTGGAGGACGTCGTCGGGGACCGGACCATCGGGCGCGTTCTCGGCCAGCAGGGGGCGCAGGCGGTTGCCCCACCCGATGTCCGAGAGCCGTCCCAGGGCACGCCCGGTGGAGCACTGTTCCTTCGCCGGGATACGTCCCTTGAGGTCGATGCCCAGTGCGGGCATCCCTGTCGGCCACATCCGGCGCGGTTCGACCTCCACCCCGGGGCGGTCCAGCTCCTTCGCCGCCCCTGTCAGAGCGTCGGCCGAGACGGACGAAGCGATCCAGGTTCCGGCGCAGGTGTCGCAGCGGCCGCACGGGGCGGCGCCCTCGTCGTCCAGCTGCCGCCGCAGGAACTCCATCCGGCACCCGGGCGTGCTCACGTACTCCCGCATGGCCTGCTGCTCGGCGGTTCGCTGGCGCGCCACCCACGCGTACCGCTCCGCGTCGTAGATCCACTGCTCCCCGGTGGAGATCCAGCCGCCCTTGACCCGCTTGACCGCCCCATCCACGTCGAGAACCTTGAGCATGGTCTCCAGACGGGTACGCCGAAGATCCACCACCGCCTCCAGAGCCGGCACGGACAGCGGTCGTCCCGCGTCGGCCAGGGCCGAGAGGGTCTGCCGGACCTGCGCCTCGGGCGGGAAGGCCGTGTCGGCGAAGTAGCGCCAGATGGCCTCGTCCTCCTTGCCGGGCAGCAGCAGCACATCCGCGTGCTCGACGCCGCGACCGGCACGGCCGACCTGCTGGTAGTACGCGATCGGCGAGGACGGCGAGCCGAGGTGCACCACGAAGCCCAGGTCCGGCTTGTCGAACCCCATGCCCAGCGCCGATGTCGCGACCAGCGCCTTGACCCGGTTCGCCAGCAGGTCGGCCTCGGCCTGCACCCGGTCCGCGTTCTCCGTACGCCCCGTGTACGAGGCCACGTGGAAGCCGCGCTGCCGTAGAAAGGCGGTGGCCTCCTCGGCCGCGGCCACCGTCAGCGTGTAGATGATCCCGGAGCCCTGGAGCTCGTCCAGGTGCTCGGCCAGCCAGGCCAGACGGTGTGCGGCGTCCGGCAGCTGGACCACCCCCAGCCGCAGGCTCTCCCGCTCCAGCGAGCCGCGCAGCACCAGGGCCTCACCGGCGCCGGTCCCCAGCTGCTCGGCCACGTCCGCCGTCACGCGCGCGTTGGCGGTCGCCGTGGTCGCCAGCACCGGAACGCCGGGGGCGAGCGCGGCGAGCATCGCCCGGAGCCGACGGTAGTCGGGCCGGAAGTCATGGCCCCAGTCGGAGATGCAGTGCGCCTCGTCGACCACCAGAAGGCCGGTCGTGGCCGCGAGCTTGGGGAGCAACTGCTCGCGGAAATCCACGGAATTGAGGCGCTCCGGGCTCACGAGGAGAACGTCGGTCTCACCGCGCTCGACCTCCTCGTAGATCGTGTCCCACTCCTCGGGATTGGCCGAGTTGATGGTCCGCGCCTGGATGCCGGCCCGTGCCGCCGACTCGACCTGGTTGCGCATCAGCGCCAGCAGCGGGGAGACGATCACCGTCGGGCCGGCGCCACGTCGCCGCAGCAGGGCGGTGGCGACGAAGTACACCGCCGACTTGCCCCAGCCGGTGCGCTGCACCACCAGAGCACGTCGACGGTCCTCCACCAGAGCCGCCACGGCCTGCCACTGGTCCTCCCGCAGCCGCGCCGAGCCCTCCTGGGCACCGACCAGCTCAGCGAGGATGGCATCGGCTTCGGCGCGGAGCTCCAGAGTGTTCATGCCTCCATGCAACCCGATGCCACTGACAATCGGCCACCTCACCCGGCGCGACCGGTGCTCATGAGCCGTCGGTGAGCGCGGTGAGCAGCCACGACCTGATGGTGAAGGGGCGCCCCATGCGTCGCACAGTCACGCACTGGGTAGGGATATAACCCGCGCACCGTCAGATAACGGTCGGTGGCCCCAATTGCTCGTTGCCGCATCCAGGTTCGGCAGGAAGAATTGAAGTCCGCTCCCCGCACGGCTCGTCCGTGGTCCGGTAGGGCTCTGCTGCGGTGTGCGCTCCCCCGATTCCGACCTCGCCCGCAGTGTGGGCGCGTAGCCGAAGGGAGGACCGTGACCTTCGGATTCGCTCCGTCCTCCGCGGCATCCATGTCGACGTCAGCCGACCTGCCCGCCGCATCCGCCAACCCCCTGGCCCGCATGCTCGAACCCGCGGAGTGGGCCGCCGCGGGCATCCCTCTGCTGCGCAACCCCCGCGAGGTCGTCAGCGGTCTGCACTCCCGGCACCGCCCCGGGCCGGCCACGGCGATCGTGGCCGTTCTCGACCCGGACGAGCGGCTGCGGGCGAGCGCCTCGTTCACTCGCCGCCCGGCCCCTGCCGACGGCTGGATGTTCCGTAACGCGCTGCTCGCCCAGCTGCGCCGCGTCATCCCGCACGACCTGCGGCGCCGCACCCCGGTGCGCACCGCGGTGCTGCTCTACTGCCGTGACGGGGACGCCCGTTGGACGGAGGAGGACGGCGCGTGGATGTGGGGCCTGCGTGACGCCTGCACCCTGCACGGCCTGCGCTGCGGTGCGTACATCACGCTGACGCGTGACGGCTGGCAGGTACTCGGCGAGGGCCGCGGCGGCCGCCGTCCCAGCACCGACTCGGCACCCGAGCCCTTCGCGACGTCCGAGTCACCGCTCCCGATGCCCCGCACCGGCGGCGCGGCCTCGGAGGTCCTACGGCGCGCGGCGGCTCGCTGAGGACGCTGGGACCGGAGTTCTCGGCCGAGGGACACGGTCGCGCGGCACGGCGGGCGCGATACGGCGCCCGAGGCCCGCGACCCTGGATGCCCCGAGCTGGGCGACCGGAGTCACCGGCACGCCGCGGGGCACCCGCTCTACGAGGTCCGTCCAGCGCGCTCCGCGAACCCGGTCCGCGGCTGGACGGCCCACGACGACTGTCCGTCGGCATGGACTCATGTGCGGACCCGACGGGCCGACGCACGGCGAGCTGCCCGCTCGTCGGCGCACGCCGAAGACCTCACCGTGCAGACGCCGCCGCGGCGGCGTCCTGTCCCCCGGGGGTCCTGTGGGGTGTCCCCCGGACGAACCGGAACCGACTCAGACGCCCGCGCCCAGTACCGAGTTGATCCGCTGCGGGTCACCGCAGACGATCAGCAGGGCACCGGCCCGGCCGAGGGCCAGGGGCAGGGCGTCGACGGCACCGGTGTCAGGACCGCCGTTGACGGCCACTACGACAACGGGGCGCACCGCGGCACGACCCGCGACCGCCGCATCGGCGTAGAAGACGTCGTCACCCGCGTCGTGCTGCCCCCAGTAGGAGGCTTCGCCGAAGGACAGCTCGTGGGCGGCCCACGGGTGCTGCTCTCCGGTGGTGATCACCAGCACGTCGCCGGGCGCACGGCCCGAATCCAGGAGCAGGTCGACGGCTTCCTCGGCGGCGTCGAGCGCGCCTTCGGGTGAGGCCGGGATCAGCTGGATCTGCGGGGTCGCCGCAGCCGGAGCGGAGGCGGGGGCAGCCGGACCCGACGGTCCGGGCTTGGCCACGGCCACGTCACGCGGCGCACGTTGCACCGGCGGCGCGGGCCGCGGGGGCCCGGGTCGGCCAGGACGCGACGGAGCCGCGGGGCGGGGGCCGGGTACGGGGCGAGGGGTCGGCGCGGTACGGCCGCTGGCCGGCGTGGCGCGGGGACCCTGGGCACTCTCGTGAATCTGAGGCTCCTCGGGAATGAGAGGCATGAGCTGATATTTATCAAACGCTGGTACGGCTCGCGTCGGCGGGTGGCACACAAGTGCGAGCGGAATCGTCAGAAATCGAAGCCGAGCTGCCCCTCGATCTCCGGAACGCTTCCTTCCACCCAGCTGCGGACCTTCTTGAGGTGCCGCCACTGGGGCAGCGCATCAAGATACGCCCACGACAACCGGTGGTACGGGGTGGGTCCCCGATCCGCCAGTGCGGCCTTGTGCACGGGCGACGGATACCCGGCGTTGTCCGCAAAAGCGAAGTCTGCATGGTCGATACCCAGTTCGGCCATCATTTTGTCGCGCTGCACCTTGGCGATCACCGAGGCCGCCGCGACCGCCACGCACGAACGGTCACCCTTGATCACGGTACGGACCCTCCAGGGGTCCCCGAGATAGTCGTGCTTCCCGTCGAGAATCACGGCGTCGGGACGGACCGGCAGGGCCTCCAGGGCGCGACCCGCGGCGAGCCGCAGCGAGGCCGTCATCCCCAGGTCGTCGATCTCCTCCGGAGAGGCGTGCCCTAGGGCGTACGACGTGACCCACGTCCGCAGCTGGACGGCAAGCTCGGTACGCCGCTTGACGGTGAGCAGTTTGGAGTCGGTGAGCCCTTCAGGGGGCCGACGCAGTCCGGTGATCGCCGCGCAGACGGTGACGGGGCCGGCCCACGCGCCGCGCCCCACCTCGTCGACGCCGGCAATGATCTTCGCTCCGGTCGTGGCTCGAAGGGAGCGCTCGACGGTGTGAGTAGGCGGTTCGTACGGCATGGCGCCCTTAGCGTACGCCGCCCGGCGCGGGCTTCGACACCCTGGTTCACCGAAGCGACCTCCAGGCCCGCGCAGCGGTGCTTCAGCCGCTCGCCGGACGGAGCAGGGGAAGCATCAACTGTTCGATCATCTCCTCAAGATCCTGATCGCTCCATTCGCTCGAGCACATCTTTGATCGGTACATCATCATCGCTGGAATGGCGTCGAAGACATAGCCGTTCGCCGCATCAGGCCGCACCTCTCCCCGCTCGATGCCACGGGTGATCACCTCACGGAGCAGCCCTATCGTCGGCTCCACGACCCCTTCGAAGATCACATTGTGAAACCGCTCGGCCTGACTGGTGTCACATTCGTGAATCACTGACCGCAACGCGAAACCAGGGCGAGAGAACATCGCCTCCCGCGCCTGCCGACACAGCTCGAGCAGATCTTCGCGGACACTCCCCAGATCGGGTGCGGACTCGAATTGCGGCAGTCCGGCGCGCAACGCATCGGCGACGAGGTCTTCCTTCGACGGCCAGCGCCGATAGACCGCGGCCTTCCCGGTCTGGGCGCCGGCGGCGACACCCTCCATCGTGAGGCCGTTCCATCCGACGGTACTGAGCTGTTCCAGCGCGGCGTCGAGGATCGCGCGTTCGAGCACGGCGCCACGCCGGCGGAGAGAGGCCGTCTGGGCGGGGGCGGCCGTCCAGCGCGAGGTAACCATCTGAGCGTCTCCAACGAACAAGGGGAGCGGGGATTCCGGGGACTGGGGAGCATCGCACGGCCACTACAGGGGGACGGGCCGCACGACGACAATGTAAGTGAACGCTTGCGTTCACTACTGGGGACTCACTACGGTTGTCGCGGCAGTGAACGCGAGCGTTCACTAAGGCATTTGTGGGGGACCCATAGTGACAACCTCTCAGTTGATCAAGGATCAGAAACCAGGTGCGGCACGCAGGGAGGGGCATCCCGGCATCGCGCTCACCGTCATCGCGGCCTGCCAACTCATGGTGGTACTCGACGCGACCGTTCCATCGCGTGTTTCACCGTCCCTGTCATCCTCATCGTCACCGTCATCGTCCGTGTGAAACAAGCGGGGGTCGACCACGCCCTCGACCAGCATGTCAGGCAGCGGCGGCTCTTTCGATGGTTCGGGCACCGGAACGGCCGGAATCGCCAGAAACCCCGACAGGGTCTGCACCACGCGCTCCCAGGTGCCGTCCGCGTTCCAGCGGGTCCAGCGGCCCATGAGGGACTTGCCCACTCCGTGTTCCAGACGGGAAGCGGCCTCGTTCCACGTCTTCGCCGTCCGCGCTTTCCACAGAATCGCTTCGATGGCGTCGCGGGCGGGAAGATCGGTGGACTTCCCCGATCCTCTGCCGGTCTTCGTGACAAGCGGACGGATCGCCGCCCACGCCGCATCGGGGACCTCGACCGGAATGAGCAGGCCGCGCTCTTTGAACCAGGCGCCCACAGCACAGCCCGCGCGGCCCTTGCGTACCGGGACAGGGCCCTGAATTGTGACCTTGAGATCGATGAGATCGATGACATCTGCCCGTTCCGCGTCATTCATGAACGGCATCTGGGCACGGGCCCGTTCGGCAAGGGCATAGAGGTCCCTCGCCCGGCGCTCGGCGGCTTCGTTCTGGCGCTGCCATGCGATGGCCTCCTCTCGGAGTTTGCGTAGTTGACCGAGTTCGGCATTCATGGGGCCGGTGGCCTGGGTCACCATCTGGGTCGCGGCGTCCTGATCCAGCCCTTGCTGCGCGGCCTGGATTGCTGTGGCGGACATCACCGTGGCGATCGCCCTCTCCTGGACAGCGATCTGGGCATCGAGTTCCTCGATACGGTCAGCGTGCCCGCTTCGGGCGCCGAGCGTGACATCAGCCCATTCCTGAGCCAGATCGATCAACGCGTCCGGGTCCTTGAGGAGTTTGCTGATGCGCTGCCACACATGCTGCTCGATCCGCTCCGCGTCGATCTGACTGCAGCCGCACACCGGGCCTCCCGCGTGACGGGGCTGCCTGCCCGAGCAGATGTACTTGCGCCTTCCTGTGATGGTCTGGATCTGTCCGACGTAGTGGGCGCCGCATCGGCTCACGATCCGCTTGGACAGCGGATAGGCGCGCGAGCGCTCACGCGCTGCCCGCTGCGTGCCGATCCGGCCCGCCGCTTCTTTCAACTCACGGACTTCTTCTTCCGTGAAAACCTCGTCCAGTTTGATGACGACCGTGGCTCCGAAGACGGGGTTGCCGTCCCTGTCGAGCTTGGTGCCGCGCCCGGATCGCGCGTCCTTGGAATGCGGGTCCCTGAAAACCTGCACTCCTTCGAGTACCGCGCGGGACATCACGCGCGCCCGGAGATTCTCCCTGGACCAGGGGACTCCCGAGCGTGTCAGCAGCCCTTCCGAGTTCAGGACGACCGCGGCCTCAGTCCAGTTCTTGTCCTCGTGCACCAGGAGGTAGCGGGCACGCCGCAAAGTGATCGCTTCGCCCTGGGGAGCGCTGTCCTCCTCGTACACGTCCAGTACCAGCCGGCTCTCACCCTTCTTTCCTTGATCCTCAATCCGCCAGCCGAAGGGCACCGTCCCGCCGGTGTAGCCGCCCTCTTCCGCCTTCTCCTGAAGGCCTCCCTGGGTGCGGTCCCGGATCTTCTCGCGCTCGTCCTCCGCATAGTCGGCGCCCTTACGCATCTTCGAACGGCCTGCCGGCGTGGTGTTGTCGTAGTCGTCCTTCACGACGGCCACGAAGACACCGAGGTCTTCCAGCTCCCACACCCACGGCCAGAACGCCCGTCCTCGGCGGCCGATGGCCCTCTCTTCGTAGACCACGACCACGTCGAACGGGCGGGGTTCGGTGCGGGCGTCCCTCATCAGGCGGCTGAGGTCCTTCCGCTTGTGCGCCTCCAGACTCCCGCTGAAGCCTTCATCGGCGTAGGTGCCAGCGTGCGACCAGCCCTTCGCCTCGATGTATTTGGCCGTCTTCTTGCCGGTATAGGTAATGCCGTAGCCCTTGGCCTGGTCCTCGGTGGACACCCGCAGGTAGTCCACGGCTCGCAGCGGTGGAGCGGAGGACTCGCGGGATGCGATTCCGGCACGGTCCGTGACAAGGTGCGTCATCTTCGTCCCAGTTACTCAGGAAGAGTGGGATCCCGGTGCCCTGCGCCGCAGCCGGGATCCCGCACGGACGGGCAGCGTAGCTCTGCTCTCGTAAGAGCGCCCAAGCCTCTGACCAGGCCAATTGCCGCTCTTCAAGCCCCTATTCGCCGTCCTCCCGCAAGGCGTTGCCAAACAGGAGCCGCGCGAAGCGGAGGCGCTCGGTGCGGCTCCAAGGAGTCACGGCCCACCGCGCTGTGATGCGTCCTGCCTCCACGGTCGGCGTGTGGCTGCCCAAGCCGGACTCCAACTGCTCGGCCGAGGCGGTGGTCGAATCCAGGTGGTGATCTGTCGAAGCGGCGGGGTGCTCTGGATCGGCGCGCGGGCCACGGTCCTTGTTCTGCCACGGGTCTGGGGTCCGGCTCGGCCCCATCAGCGTCCACCGCCCGGGGTGACGTCAGCGCCCGAAAGCGCGCCGCAGCCCGGGCGTGGCGGCAGGAGTATGTCCAGGGCGTGAGCAGCTTGCGCGGGGACGACGGCGTTACCAAGCAGGCGGAGCAGCGTGGCCCGCGACAAGCCGGGCACGGCCGTGATGTAGCCGTTGAGGCCCATCATCCACTCGACGAATTCGGCGGAGAGGCGTCGTGTTCTAGGCTGAGTTGGAGAGGGTGCGGGGTGTGCGGTGATGTGCTCCCAGCGGCGGATGGCGGGCAAGTAGGCGCCCCACCATTGGGCAGGCGAGTGACAGCTGTTCGGAGGTTCAGGCCGCCTTGGCGTTTCGGGGTTGTCCCCGCTCCGCCTTTCCCGTCGGATGAGGTCGGGGTGGGCAGCAGCAAGTCCGTCCTGTCCTCCGCCGCAGCGTTGGTTGATGCACTGCGAGCGGCGAGCGTCGCCGCGGTGGAGGCAAGGGTGAGGCTGCCGTCGCCGTGGCACTGGTTCGGTGAGCCCTTGGCACCGTCGCTGGCTGTCGGGGTGGGCAGCAGGTGTTCGACCTCGTCGGCCAGGGTGGGGCCGTGGCCTGCGGCCCTGCGCTTGGCAGGGTGCTGAGAGCCGCCGTTGGTGCCCAGGTTCGAGGTCGGGGTCTTCAGCGGAGAGGCGTCTTGCGGGCCAGGCGGTGAGGAAGGCGTGATCGCGGCGGTGTGGGGCTCCGATGTCAGAGGCGCGTACGCACGTCCAGTTCGCGTCGTACCCGAGGTCGGCCAGGTCTGCGAGTAGCACGCCAAGTGCCCGCATCCGGGGTTGATCGGGTCGGTCTCCCAGACACCTCGGGCAGGGTTCCACGTGGCGAAGGGCGTGGGTTCCGGCTCGGGTGGAGAGCAGGCCGCGGACATTCTCGATCACCACCAGGCAGGGGCTGAGGACGCGGATGGCGTCGGCGATGTGGTGCCACAGGCCGGAGCGGGTGCCGGGGGTGAGCCCGGTGCGAGGGCCGGCGACGGAGAGGCCCTGGCAGGGGAATCCGGCCGTGAGGACGCATACAGGCCGCGTCTGCGACCAGTCGGTGGTGCGGACGTCGCCCAAGTTTGGGGTGTGGGGCCAGTGCCGGGCGAGGACCCGGGCCGCGTGGGGGTCGGTCTCGGCGTGCCAGGCGATGCGGCCTCCGAGCGCGGCCTGGACGCCGAGGTCCAGGCCGCCCACGCCGGAGCACAGCGAGCCGATCAGCAGATCAGCGGTGGCCATGGGGGCGCCCGGTGGTGCAGGTGCGTGAGCGGAGGGTGCAGGCCGCGTGTGGTGTGCGCGCGGCTCCTGTCGCGCACCGGGAAGAGGCTGTTCCGCAGTCCGGACGGTTTTGCGGTCGGGTGAAGACCAGTACGTCTTCGTGCTGGACGACCGAGAGGGGGATGCCCTGGCGGCGGGCGTCGCGGACGTTCTTCATCTGGAAGAACGAGGGACGGGAGATGAGCTGGCCGTCGCGGATGCCGGCGAGGAGGGCGACGCAGCGTTCGGTGGGGATTAGGCCGGCGGCTCGTCCGGCGGCCAGGACGGCGGAGGGCAGGTCGATGAGTTCGCCGCGTTCGCGCCAGGGGCGGGTGGTGACGACGGCGGTGCCGCCGGGCCGCAGCATGAGGCGGCACTGGGCGAGGATCCCGGTGAAGGCTTCCAGGAGCCGGTCGGTGGAGACGTGGGCGAGGTTGGCGGGGTCGTGGCTGTAGCGGAAGTCCTTCTTGACCACGCCGCGTTCGCCGGTCTCCCGGCTGGAGCGGACCTGGCCGTGGACGCTCGGGCCGTACGGGGGTGAGGTGACGACGAGGTCCACCTCACCATGCAGGGCGGCGGGGATGAGTTGGGTGAGGCGGCGGGCGTCGCCGCAGTGCACGGCGCCTGTGCCGGTGCCGCCTTCGTGGGTGGCGGAGGTGGCGTTGAGGCGGGCGAGGTTGGCCCACTTCGGTTCGTACTCGACGCCCAGGGCGCTGCGGCCGAGGTGGATGGCCTCGACGAGGGTGGTGCCGATGCCGCACATCGGGTCGAGGACCAGATCGCCGGGGCGGGTGTAGGTGGAGATGGCGTGGGCGGCGATCCGCGGGAGCATCTTGGCCGGGTGGGCGGTCGAGCCGGACAGGTAGCGGCCCTTGCGCTGGGCCGGGGCGGAGGTGGGAGCGGTGTTCCACACCGAGAGGGGGACGGGCACGGCGATATCTCCTTGGCCTTGGCCTACGCGTGGCGGATCGCGGACAGGGCGATCAGGTCGCAGTGCGCGACGCCACGGCAGGCGTCCGCGGGGAGGGTGGGTACGAGGCGGTCGCCGACCGGGTGGCCGTAGACGACCACGATGTGCTGGAGGTAGCGGAAGCCGGCGGTGCGGGCTCCCGCGATGAGCGTGCCGAGCGGGTCGGTGAGGCGTCCGGCCTGTCGGCGCTGGCGGGTGGCCAGCAAGAGAATGCCTTCGTCGGGGAGGAGCCGGTGGGCGCGGTGGAAGAAGCCGGGCCAGCCGTCCTCCAGTGCGCCGGGCATCTCGATTCCGCCGGTCGGTAGGTCGTCGGTGGGGGCGGGGAGGGTGTCGGGGTGGAGTTCGGCGAGGAGGATGGACGGCCTGTCCGTCGCCTCCTTGTTGTCGGCCGGGGTGGTGAAGGGGGTGGTCGGGATCCGGGTGTCCATGCCGAGTGCCGTGTCGCGGATGGCGATTTTGAGCAGCGGGGCGGGCCGGTGGCCGGGGCGTCCGACGAAGTCGGTGCGGATCTTGTCGATGGCCCAGGCGGGCAGGACTGCGCCGGGGATGGGAGCGGCGTTGGGTTCGTCCGGGCCGGGGAACCAGGTGGTCGTCGGCAGCGGCTGGGACGTACGAGAGCGGGCGCTTGCCGTGGAGTGCGTCATGGGCTGAGTGGCGCCGGGGGGCGAGGGCGGGCCGTGCCCGTGCTGACGTGAAGTGATAGGGACGCGGCGGCTGATCTTTGCCATCGACTTGTAGGTGTTCGATCTCCTCGGCGGCCGCTTCCCGCGCATCGAGCGTCTCTGGTCTTTCCCTACCGCGCATCGCGTTTGCACAGGTTGTTCCCCATACGAGCCAGTCGCGTGCCACGTGCGAGCCACCGCCGGGCCACCGCGGGCAGCCGCATCACGAGGTTGAGGACAAAGCCGGAGATTTTCTGTGTTCGATTCCCATTGCTCCGTCCGGGGTGGCACACGAGGCCATGGAGGGCGGGCCAGGTTCGGGCCATCGCACATGCCGGGCCATTCGGCGATGAGTGGCGCGGCGCTGGCCTGCGGGGGGGGCGGCGGTGGCACGAGGGCCTGGGAGGGGTGGCGGCGGAAGTTGTCCACGCCGTCACGGGAGATGCGCCATGCACCACCGTCACCAAGCCCACCGTCCCGCCGCCGCCCACCCGCACAGCGCCGCACGCTCCCCGCTCGGGGAGTTGGAGCAGGCGTTCCTCACCCTCGCCCACGGCGTGGAACCGCTCACGTTTCCCGCGCACCTGGTGTGCGACGCCCCGGACCGCGCCATGTGGCCGGTCGACCGGGTGCGCACTCAGCTCGCCCACCCGTCCACCCGCGCCGAACTGCGCGAACAGACCTGGCGTGAGGTCGTCCGGCGCGCCCGCGAGTTGGGCGAGCCGTGGGACGTGGTCGCCGTGGCCATGACCGTGCCGGTGCTGCGCCGGATGCTCGCCCGGCTGGCCCGCCCGACTCACTTGGAGCGCGCCGAGGTCGAGCAGGAGGCCCTGGCCGCCGTCGCCACGGCAATGCGCACGGTGGACCCGGGGGCGGAGCAGCTGGATAGGGAGCTGTTCAGCGCGGCGGACCGGGCCGTGCACCGGCTGGTGTACGCCGCGCGCCGCCGTGCGAGCCGCGAAGCCGGTCAGGCGGCAGAGCACCTCGACCGCCTGTGCTCCCTGCCGCAGCCGGATCACGGTGAGCCGGTGGACGAGTTCACCGTGCTTGCCCGGGCCGTGCAGGCGCGGGTCGTGGACGTGGCCGAGGCGCGGCTGATCGCCCGTACCCGACTCGGCGGTGAGTCCATGAGCTGCCTGGCGGCCGAGCGTGGGGTGAGTGTGCGTCAGCTTTACCGGCACCGCAGCGCTGCGGAGCAGCACCTGGCTGCCCATCTGCGACACCTGCTGCGGGAGCAGTAGAACGCCCGGCTGGGGGACTTTCGGTGGCGGGATGTCAATTCCCGCCACCGGCATCTCTATTCACTGTGACAGCGGCCCGGTCCGGCTCCGGAGCAGGCCGCGCGTCCTGGTCCGGGGCAGCGGCCGATGCCCCGAACCGGGACACCGCAAAGTGCGGGGTGAGCACGACCGTCTCGTGCTGACACCCGAGAAACCCCTCCCGCCGCAACACCTCAAGGAGGTAGGCCCCGGTCCGAGGGATTTCGTGCTCACCCCGCCACCGCACGACACCTACGCGACACGACTCGTCCCGTGTGGCTCCCCCTCTTGTCCCTGTGGTGCCCTGCCGTGCTCCGTTGGAGGTGCGTCCGCCGTGTTCGCAAGACCCCGCCGGCCACGGCGGCCGTCGGACTTCCGGGCGGGCCGCTGGGTGGTCCGACTCGGCTTCACCGCCGCCTGCACCGTCTTGGCCCTGCTGGCTGACACACCGTACGTGTGGGCGGTGGCCGACATCCCGACCGTCATCACGAATCTGCGGAACTGGATTGTCGGCATCCTCGCCGGACTCGGCACGCTGTTTCTCACCCTCGGCGGGCTGCGCTACCTGATGGCCGGGGGCGATCCCGGGGAAGTCGAGGCCGCCAAGCGGGCACTGAAGGCTGCATCCATCGGCTACAGTCTGGCGATCCTTGCCCCGGTGATCATGACCGTGCTGCAGGGCATCGTCGGCGTCGAGGGCGGAGGCGGGCAGTGATCCGCGTCAGGCGTCTCGTCTGCGCCTTGCCTCTGCTGCTCACGCTGCTTGTCCTCGCCCTGACCTCACTGACCGCCCCGACGGCCTCCGCACACACCACGCATACGCCAGCCCATGCGCCGACGGCCCCGGACCCGCCGGAACCGCAACCCGCACCCGGTCCCGCCGTCCCTTCCCCGGCTCCCGGAGCGGAGCCTCGGCCGGATCCCGCACCCGGCCCGACCCCCTCCCCTGGCCGCCCCGCGCCCGAGCCGGAACGGCCCTCAACACCGGAGCCGGCGCCGGGGCCTACGCCTCCGGCGTGCGAGGCCGCGGGGTTCGAGTGCGACAAGGGCACCGCGTGGGGTTTCCTTGACATCCCCGGCATGATCGTGAACGCGATCACCTCGTTTCTCGGCCTGCTGATCGAGCAGATCATGAAGCCGGTCCGCGAGTTCCTCGCCGACACCCTGCTGGCCACGCCCGACGTCACCAAGCACGCCGACATCAAGCGGCTGTGGACCGCGATGCTGGGGATCACCGCCGGGATCTACGTACTGTTCGTGACCGCGGGCGGCATCACGGTCATGGGCTACGAGACCGTCCAGACCCGCTACGCCCTCCAGCAGATCGCCCCGCGTCTCCTGCTCGGATTCATCGCCGCGGCCACCTCGCTGACCGTGATGGGCAAGGCGATCAGCCTGTCCAATGGCCTCGCTCACGCGATCATGGCCATCGACATGTCGGACGCCGGGCAGGGCATGGTCGAACGAGTCCTGCCCTTCGCCCTGTTCGGCGCCGCCGGCCTGAAGCTGTACCTCCTTCTTCTGGCGATCATGATGATCGCGCTGGTGCTCGCGGTACTGATCGGCTTCCTCGTGCGTGTCGCGGTGATGGCGCTGCTGGCCGTGGCCGCGCCCCTGATGCTGGCGTGTCACGCCCACCCGCTCACCGACCCCGTAGCCCGGCTGTGGTGGCGCGGTCTGGCCGGATGCCTGGTCATCCAAGTCGCCCAGTCGATGACCTTCGTCCTGGCGCTGAAGCTCTTCTTCGCCCCCGGCGCCACCACCCTGGGGATCCCCCACTCCGACCAGCTGGGCACGATGCTCGCCGGAGTGGCCCTGTTCTGGGTGCTGTTCAAGATTCCCGGCTGGACCCTCCAGGTCGTTCTGCGCGGTACCCCTGTGCACAACCCGCACGCGCCCGCTGGGGTGCGGATCCTCAAGCACCTCGCCCTGTACCGCCTGATGGACCACTACCTGCCCGGCGTGCGTCTGCCGCGCCACCGCCCCGGCGGAGGTGGAGGTGGAGGAGGCGCCAGGTTCCGGCCGGGCCGCGGTGGACCAGGCGGGTCCGGAGCCGGCCGACCAGGACCGGGCCGTGGCGGTGGACGCCCACCCGCGCCCGGGCCGGGGCGTGGCAGCGGTCCCGGCCGGGGTGTACGGGGGTGGGGCCGAGCGCTGCTGGCCCGCGGACGCGGGGCCCTGGCCCGTCCCGGTGGCCGCCCAGGGCCAGCCGGCCGACCTGCCCCCGGTGCTCCGGCCGCATCAGGCGGGCACCGCGCGGGTACCGGCGGCGCGCATCCGACGCCCGCTACGGCCAGCACTCGCGGCGCCGCTCCGAGAGCGCGTGCCGGCCGGGCTCCCCGACGCCCCGGCCCGGCCGCCGCTCCCCTCGCCCGTACACCGGGAGGTCCCCGCGCTGTGACCCACCCCACCCAGGCACAACGGCATCGGCAACTCGCCCTGCCCATCACCGCCCAGCGAGCACCGGCCCGGCCCGGCCGGCCCACCCAGTTGTGGCTGCCGATCCGCGCCGAGCGCGCCGCCGCAGAACCCCCGGCCGCCCAAACCCTGCCCGCCACACCGCCTCTGCCCCGCCCTGCCCCCGCACCCCGCGCACGCCAGCTGGCCCTGCCCATCCCCGCACGCCGGGTCCGGACCCGCCCACCGCGCCCCATGCAACTACGGCTCCCCCTCGAACCACCCAGGAGGTAGATCCCGCATGAACCCACCCGAGGAGACAGCGGAAGCCCCGTACGCCACCCGCATCCCTGCTGACATCTCTCGCCCCGACCGCCTCCTGGGCCCCTTCACCGCTCGGCAGACCGCCATCCTCACCCTTGCGGGACTGGTGCTGTACGGCGGCTGGTGGGCCACCCGCTCCTTCATGGCACCGCTCGCCTACACAGCCATGGTGATCCCCATCGCCGGAGCGGTGGCCGCGCTCGCGCTCGGCCAACGGGAGGGCATCGGACTGGACCGCTTCCTGGCCGGCGCCCTCCTGCACTCCCGCGCCCCCAAGCGCCGGGTGCACGCCCCGGAAGGCATCCCCCCGCTGCCCTCCATCGTTCCCGACCGCTGGGCCAGGGCCGCCGGGCCACCCCCGACCGCGATGACCATGCCGTACGACGGCATCACCGCAGACGGCGTGCTCGACCTGGGCAGCGAAGGCAAGGCCGCCCTGGCGACGTGTTCCACGGTCAATTTCGAACTGCGCTCGGCGGCCGAACAACACGGCCTGGCAGCGGCGTTCGCCCGCTGGCTCAACTCCCTGACCGGACCCGCCCAGTTGCTGGTGCGCTGCCACCGCATCGATCTCGCCCCGCTCGCCGACACCCTCCAGCAAGACGCCGCCGCACTCCCCCATCCAGCGCTGGAACGGGCCGCTCGCGCGCACGCCGCCTTCCTCGCCGACCTCGCCACCGGCGACAACCTGCTCGGCCGGCAGATCGTGCTGGTCGCCCGCGAGGAGAACGCACCGCACGGCCTGCGCCGGAACGCTGGTGAGGGACGGGCACTCCAGCGCCTCGACGAGGCCACCCGAGCCCTGGCCGCCGCCGAGATCACCGTCACGCCCCTGGACGCCGAGCGCAGCGCCGCCCTGGTCGGCGCGGCCTGCAACCCCGACACCCCATTCCCGCCCGCCGCCGCGCCGGAAGGTGCCCCCGCATGACCCGACTCCGCCTCGGCAAGCACCGCCCCGTACCCGCGGCCCCCGGCCTCGACGCCGCAGCACTGCTCGACGTCTCCGGACCCGAGGCCATCGAGGTGCACGCCCGCGCCCTCGCCGTCGGCGCGCACCTGGCCACCACGCTGGTGGTCACCGGCTACCCGGCCGAGGTCACCCCCGGCTGGCTTGCCCCGCTGCTGAACTTCCCCGGGCACCTCGACATCGCCCTGCACATCGAGCCCGTCCCCAACCCGATCGCGGCCGCCGGACTGAAGAAACAGCGAGCCCGCCTGGAATCCGGCCGCCGCACCGGCTTCGACAAGGGACACCTGGACGACCCAGAGGTCGAGGCCGCCGCAGCGGACGCCGCCGAGCTCGCGTACCGAATCGCCCGCGGCGAGGGCAAACTCTTCCACGTCGCCCTCTACCTGACGGTGCACGCCCCCGACGAGGAGAGCCTGGCCGAGCAGGCCGCCGCCGTACGGGCGATCGCCGAGTCCCTGCTCATGACCATCGCCCCGACCACCTACCGGGCCCTCCCGGGCTGGCTGGCCACCCTCCCCCTCGGCATCGACACACTGAAGATCCGCCGCACCTTCGACACCGCCGCGCTCGCCGCCTGCTTCCCCTTCACCAGCCCCGACCTCCCTGCCGCCACCAGCGAGGACGGCACTGCGTCAGGAGTGCTGTATGGGCTGAACGCGGTCTCCGGCGCCCCGGTGCTGTGGGACCGCTTCGCGCAGGACAACTACAACTCCATCACCCTGGCCCGTTCCGGCGCCGGCAAGTCGTACCTCACCAAACTGGAGCTGCTCAGGCTGCTGTTCACCGGCGTCACGGCCTCGGTGATCGACCCGGAGGACGAGTACGTCCGCCTCGCCGAAACCGTCGGCGGCCACGTCATCGCCCTCGGCGCAGACGGCGTACGCCTCAACCCCTTCGACCTCCCCGCAGCGACGGACACCGGAGAGGACGTCCTGACGCGGCGCGTGCTGTTCCTGCACACCTTCCTCGCCATCCTGCTGGGCACCGACCCGACCGCGGCCGAGAAGGCGGTGCTCGACCGGGCCTTCCTCGCCGCGTACGAACGTGCCGGAATCACCGGCGACACACGCACCTGGAGTCGCACTGCGCCCACGCTCACCGACCTGACTGCCGTCCTGACCGAGGACGGAAGCAAGACAGCGGCGGAACTCGCCGACCGCCTGGTCCCCTACACCACCGGCTCCCACGCCCAGCTGTTCAACGGCCCCAGCACAGCCGCCACCGCCGGTCACCTGATCGTCTTCGCACTCCGCCAGCTCCCCGAGGAAGTCAAAGCCCCCGCCATGCTCCTGGCCCTGGACGCGATCTGGCGGCAAGTCACCTCCCGCCCCGCCTCCGGACGCCATCTGGTCGTGGTCGACGAGGCCTGGCTGCTGATGCGCGACGGTGCCGGCGCCCGGTTCCTGTTCCGCATGGCCAAGGCAGCCCGCAAGTACTGGACCGGCCTGGCCGTGGTCACCCAGGACGCCGACGATGTCCTCGCCTCCCCGCTCGGCCGGGCCATCGTGTCGAACGCGGCCACCCAGATCCTGCTCCGCCAGGCCCCGCAGGCCATCGACACGATCAGCGAGAACTTCCACCTCTGCCACGGCGAGCGGGAATTCCTGCTCTCCGCAACCCGCGGCGAGGCCCTACTGCTGACCGGCGACCGCCGCCACAAGGTCGCCCTGATCAGCATCGCGGCTCCCGGCGAACACGAAGTGATCACCACGGACCCAGGCGAACTCGCGGCCCAGCACTCAGACGGCGATGCCGAACCCGATGGCTCCTACATCGATGAAGCCGCCGGAGACGAGGGGTGGGAGCTGTGACGGCGCTTGGCCAAGTAGCCGCTGTCCAGCCGCACGGGTGGCTGGTGGACTTCCTCAGTCACCCGGGCGCGTTCGGTATGACGGCGCTCACCGCGGCCGTGGACTGGTGCGCCGCGTCCGCGCCTCTCGTGGCTCCCGCCGCCCTCGCGTCCACAGCCTGCGGATACGCTGCCCGGCGTCGGCTGTTGCGCTTGCGGCAGCAGCGCCTCACCGACGGCGCCCACTGGGTGGAGATCCTGGCCCCGCCCCAGGCCGCCCCCAGGGGCGGGGAGATCCTTTGGGCCCAACTGTCCGGGCTCCTACGCCCATGGTGGCGCCGGATCACCACGGGCCAGCCCCATCTCGCCTTCGAATACACCTGGACCTACACCGGCCTGGGCATCCGCCTGTGGGTCCCCGGCACGGTACCGCTCGGCCTCGTACGCCGTGCGGTCGAAGCCGCCTGGCCCGGTGCCCACACCCGCGTCACAGAGCCCGGCCCCCTGCTGCCGACCGGACACGAGGTAACCGCCGGACGGCTGCGGCCAGCCCGCCCCGATGTGCTGCCGTTGCGCACCGATCACACCACCGACCCGCTGCGCGCGCTCCTGCAGGCCGCGACCGGCATGCGCGAGGACGAGTCCGCCTGCGTGCAGATCCTGGCCCGCCCAGCCACCGGCGGCGCGCTGCGCCGAGCCCGCCGCCAGGCACGCCGCCTCAAGGCAGGTCAGACACCCGCCCGGCTGCCGGCCCTGGCCGCACTGCTCCTCCACCGCGCCCAGCCGACCGCCACCGGCAAACAGGACCCCGAACACGGCACCGCCGTAAGGCAGTCGGCCACCAAACTCGCCGGATCCCAGTGGCAATGCACCCTCACCTACGCCGCCACCTGCAGCCCCAAGACAGAGCGCGCCCAGGACGTGGCGCACGGCCGGGCCCACGCACTCGCGTCCGCCTTCGGCCTGTACGCCGACCGCAACCACCTCGCCCGCACCCGCCTTCGCCGCCCCGAACCGCACCTGAGCGGTAGGCAGTTCCCGCCCGCGCGACCCGCCCTGCTGTCGGTGCCGGAACTCGCCGCCCTCGCCCACCTGCCCGTCGACCCGGACGCGCCAGGCGTCCAGCGAGCCGGAGCCCGCTCCGTCCTGCCGCCCCCGTCCATCCCCGAACCCACCTCCGGGAACGGGGTCAAACCCCTCGGCCGCTCCGACACCGGAGCCCGCCGCGGCGTCGGCCTCGCGGTCGCCGACGCCCGCCACCACCTCCACGTCATGGGCGCGACCGGCTCCGGCAAATCCACCCTCATCGCGAACCTCGTCCTAGACGACGTACGCCACCACCGCGGCGTCATCGTCATCGACCCCAAAGGCGACCTCGTCACCGACCTTCTGGACCGCCTCCCGGACACGTGCGCTGATCGCCTGGTCCTCATCGACCCCGACGACCCGCACACCCCGCCCTGCCTGAACGTCCTGGACGGCGCGGACATCGACGTCGTCGTCGACAACATCACCGGCATCTTCCGCCGCATCTTCACCGCCTTCTGGGGCCCACGCACCGACGACGTGATGCGCGCCGCCTGCCTGACCCTCCTCAAACACCGCGAGCGCACCCGCCAGCTGGTCACCCTCGCCGACGTCCCCCGCCTGCTCGGCGAGAGCGCCTACCGACTGCGGATCATCCCCGCGCTCAAGGACCCGGTGCTGCGCGGCTTCTGGGCCTGGTACGAGTCGATGTCCGAGCCCTCCCGAGCGGCCGTGGTCGGCCCGGTGATGAACAAGCTGCGCGCCTTCCTGCTGCGCGACTTCGCCCGCCGCGCCATCGCCGCCGGCCCCTCCACCTTCGACCTCGGCCAGGTCCTCGACGGCGGCATCCTGCTCGCCCGGCTCCCCAAGGGCGCCCTCGGCGAGGAGACCGCCCGCCTGCTCGGCTCGTTCATCGTCGCCGGAACCTGGCAGGCCGCCGCGGCCCGCGCCCGTATGCCCGAACACTCCCGGATCGACGCCACGCTGAGCATCGACGAGGCGCACAACTTCCTGACCCTGCCGTATCCGTTGGAGGACATGCTCGCCGAGGCACGCGGCTACCGGCTTTCGATGCTGCTGGCCCACCAGCACCTCGCGCAGCTCCCGCGCGACCTGCGCGAAGGCATCTCCGCCAACGCCCGCAACAAGGTCTTCTTCAACGCCTCCCCGGAAGACGCCAGCGCGCTGGAGCGGCACACGCTACCGACGCTCGCCGCACACGACCTCGCCCACCTCGGGCCCTATCAGGCCGCCGCGCACCTGCTCGCTGGGGGCGCGGAATCCGCCGCCTTCACCCTCATCACCCGCCCCCTGCCGCCCTCGGTGCCCGGCCGGGCCAAAGACCTACGCGCGGCAGCCGGCGGCCGAACCGGACCACGCCCGGCCACCCGCCCCTGAAGCACACCTCCACCCCTCATCTCCCCGAACTCCTGGTGGTGACCTGTCATGCCCGCACTCCCCCGCCCCACCCTCGGCCCCGGCTCCCGCTACACCGCCCGCGCCTCCACCACCCGCCAACGCCCCACCCGGCACACCGACATCGCCGCGCTCTCCCGCATCCTCACCGCCCGCGACCTGTGGCTGACACGGTTGCTCCACGAACACCGCGTCCTGACCACCCACCAGATCGCCAGCCTCGCCTACACCTCCCTCCGCTCGGCCCAGCGCCGCCTGCGCACCCTGCACCAGCACGCCGTCCTCGACTCCTTCCGCCCCCTGACCCAGACCGGATCCGCCCCCGAGCACTACACCCTCGGCCCCGCCGGCGCCGCCGTCCTCGCCGCCCACACCGGCTGCGACCTCGCCGACCTCGGCTGGCGCCCCAGCCACACAGGCCGCATCGCCTACTCGCCGTCCCTCGGCCACGACCTCGGCGTCAACGAACTCCTCACCCACCTCGCCGCCCACGGCCGAACCACCCCAGAAACCGGCCTGTCCCTCTGGCTGTCCGAACGCTCCTGCGCCCGCCGCTGGGGCGACATCGTCCGCCCCGACGCCTACGCCCACTACCGCAACGGCGACCACCTGCTCCCGTTCTTCCTCGAATACGACACCGGCAGCCAGCCCCTCGCCCGCGTCGAGGCCAAACTCACCGGCTACGCCGCCTTCGCCACGGCGGCCGACGCCCGGCCGGCCCTGCTGATCCACACCCGCACTGCCTCCCGCGACCAGGCCCTCCGCCGCCGCCTTGCCGCTCCCGCGCGGGAGCTGGGCCTGTACCTCGCGACCTCGTCCGCGGACTTCACCACCGCCGAGCCCTGGGGCCCCTGGTGGAGCCCCCTCGGCCCCGGAGACACCCGCCGCACCACCCTCACCGGCCTCGCCGCCCGCTGGCCCCGGCTCGGCCCTGCTTCCGACGTGGAGCCCACCGACGCCGACTCCGCCCTCACCCTCCCCGTGCCCCCGCTCCCACCCACGCCTGAGGCGAGTTCGTGAGCTCCCTGTTCGCCAAGGCCGTAGGAGGCATCGGCTGCACGGTCCTCGTCCTGCCTCTACTGGCCGCCTTGACCATCGCCGCGCTGCTGGGCGGGCTGTCCTCCGGCGGCAGCATGGCGGCATCACCGAGCAAGCACGCCCTGGCCGACATCCCCACCTACATGCTCGCCCTCTACCAGCGCGCCGCGCCCGAATGCCCGGGCCTGTCCTGGACGGTCCTCGCCGCGATCGGCAAGGTCGAGACCGACCACGCACGTCACCCCACCATGATCTCCTCGGCAGGCGCGGTAGGGCCGATGCAATTCCTCCCGTCCACATTCAAGGCATACGCCCATCCCGTACCGCCCGGCGGGAAAAAACCGCCGACCCCCTGGGACCCGGTCGACGCGGTCTACGCCGCAGCCAGGCTGCTGTGTGCCAACGGCGCGAAGAACGGCAAGGACCTGCGGCGCGCCATCTGGCATTACAACCACGACGACGCCTACGTGAACCAGGTCCTCAAGATCGCCGACAGGTACGCGACCGCCACGCCAGCCCCAACCGGAGCTGCGGCCAAGGCGGTTGCCTTCGCGCGCGCCCAGCTCGGCACCCCTTATGTGTGGGGCGGCGACGGCCCCTCCGAGGGCGGCTTCGACTGCTCCGGCCTCACCCAGGCCGCCTACCGCTCCGCCGGCATCAGCATCCCCCGCGTCGCCCAGGCCCAGTACGACGCGGGCCCCCGCCTCCCCAAGGGGGCACCCCTGGCCCCCGGCGACCTGCTGTTCTTCGGCAGCAGCCCGGGCAACATCACCCACGTCTCCCTCTACACCGGCGACAGCCAGGCTGTCGACGCCCCGCACCCCGGAGCCGTCGTACGCCAGGGCCCGGCGAACACCAACTCCGCGTCCTTCCAAGGCGCGACACGGCCTTCAGTCCGGGAAGGCGGTGCCCGGTGAAGCAGATCCCGGCCCGCGAGGCCATCGGCCTGCTGCGGGCCATGACCTGGGTGCTGTGCGCGGTCGGGATCCTGGCCCTGGTTTTCACCACGGTCAATGTCACCCGCTTCGCCACCAGCCGGAACGTTCCTCTGCCCATCGCGGTCCTCCTCGACCCGATGCTCGGCACCGCGCTCGCCGGCGTCCTTTACGTGGACGCGCGCCTGGCCTCTTGGGGGATCAGCCCGCCGGCCTGGTCCACCACCCTGCGCTGGGGCGCCGGATGCACCGCTGCCCTCATGAACTCCTGGGAGAGTCTGTGGCCCGACGGACAGATCGGCTGGCCTCGCAGAGCCGATCCGGCAGCGGTGCTCCTGCACCTGACCCCGGCCCTGCTCCTGATCGCCCTGACGGAAACGATCGCCGCCTACCGACGGACCGTCACCGACCTCATGAACCGGATCGGAACCGCCGATCCTCCCGAGCAGCACTCCCTGTCCGCCCTCAGCGCGCCCCGATCGCGCCAAGAGGGCACCGATCCCAGAACCAGCCGCTCCGATCCCCCGACCGCCCTGCCACCGCGTGACCGAATCGGTCCCGAACCCGCCTCGATCAGCACCGCCGCCACCGACACCGGCCACGACCGGCCCCACACCGCCGACGACACCCCCCATCACCGGCAGCCGGTGCCCGAACCCCCTCCAGCCAACGACAAGGCGACAGACGCCGACGTGTGGCCACGCGCCGTCGCACTGCACGAGGTAGCCCGCGCCACCACCGGGAACCCGGTCAGCATCTGGCGGCTGCGCACCGATCTGCGCATCGGGCCACGCCGAGCCCGCCGGATCCGCGAAAAGCTCCTGGCCCGGGACCGCAATCGACCGCCCTCGCCCAATTGAACCGCCCGCCCGCCAGCCGATCCGTCCCCGCACCCGGGGCAGACCGGATCCGGTGCCGGGGATCTTCGAGCTCCGCTCGCCGATCGGCACACCACTTGCACACCGCACGCGTGCAATGGTCGTACGACCGCTCTGAGCTGGCCCGATTCGGAAGTGAGCGGCCCGCTTGACTTCCCGCCGGAGCGGAGCGTCCATGGTCGTGGCCGACGCACCCGGCGGGCCCACGGGAAGCTCCGTGAACCCGCCCGTGCCACGGCCATGTCCGCCCGGGAGACCCGCGATGCGCACGCGCCCGGCGAACACCCGCGACCCGCACCCATGCGGCTCCGCCCCCGGCCGGGGACCTCACCCACCCGAATATGCGACGGAATCGAGGTTCCCTCATGTCCAACACCACGACCGACGACACCCGTACACTGCACGCCGTACCCGAGCCCGAGCCGCTGGCCGGTCTGACCGGCGCGCCCTCCGCCATCTACGCCGAACTGGTCAAACTCACCGGCGACGACGGAGCCACGGCCGCCGAACTCGCCCTCGCCGCAGGTCTGGGCCGCTCCACGACCGGCAAGGCCCTGGTCACCCTGGAGGGACGCAGCCTGGCTGTCCGCACGCCCGGCGGTCACGACGGCCCTTGCCGCACCCCCGACCGCTGGCGCGCCGCGCCCACCGGCGAGAGCACCACCAAGGACGCCGAGAGCGGCCAGGAACCCGTGAACGCCGAGCCGACCGACTCCCCCTCCAACGCCCCGGAGCCGAGCACCGACCACATGGACAGCGAGAACGCCCCGACCGACGAGACCACGCAGAACACCTCCGCCGCGCCGGACGACGACAGGACGGACGCCGACAGCGTGCCGGTAGCCGATGCAGCCCCGGATGCTCCCGCACCGGACGCCGAGCAGAGCGAAGACGACGCCAGCGCAGACGACGGCCCGCATCACGCGCAGGACAACGCCGCCGCGGGCACCGAGGACGCCCCTGCCCCGCAGGCCGCCCCCGAGCAGCAGCCGACGGCCCCGGTGGAAGCGAGCGCCCTGCCGGACGGGAAGAAGCGGCTCGCACCCGGAGCACTGCGGCAGATGGTCATCGACCACCTGGAGAAGCACCCCGGCGAGGCGTTCACCGCCACGGGCATCAGCCGTGTCATCGAGAAGTCCTCGGGCGCCATCGCAAACGCCCTGGACAAGCTGGTCAAGCAGAACATCGCCGAGCAGGTGAGCGACCGACCGCGCACCTACCAGCTGGCAACGCCGCAGGCCGACGCATAGCCGACCGGAACGACACAGCGAACCGGGCTGGTTCCCACGGGGGTTGGGAACCAGCCCGGCTTCCTTGTGGGTCTTGCACACCAAGCGGGCGGCGGCACGGAAGCCTCACGGAACGACGGCGTCGCTGAGGTCCTGGACCGTGAGCGAGGCGGGCTTCAAACGCAGCCATATCGTGCCTCGTTCGCCCAGATCGTCATACAGATAGTGAACGAACCGTGCATCCCACAGGGGCATCGTCCGCCCCGAGATAGCGGACCAACTTGCGTCGGCCTCTGGGCACGTCGAAAGGCAAGATTTCGGCCTTCCCTCGGGCGATCACCTGCTGGACGCGACCTGTCGCGAGATCGCATTCGTCCACCACGAGCGCAGCGTTTGGATCATCGTTGACGCGGCCGAACAACCTGGCCCATGGACCCGTCAGCACCCAGAAGGCGCCGTCCTCCCACAGGAACCAGACAGGGCGCACCGTACAGACCCCCTCGGCATCCAACGACCGGCCCGTCGGTCACAGACCATCACAGATCACCGGTTCTGACGCAGCCTCTCGCCGACTGCCACACGCGGTCGCCACCGACGATCTCGTCGGCCGGACGGCCGAGAAGCGCTTCGAAGACAGCGTTCAGTTCTCGGGTTTGATCTTCGAAGACAGGGCGAACAGCCCTGCCGCCGCCGCGATGAGACCTCCGGCCAGTTCTTCGTAGCCCTGGAAGTAGGCGACGGGGATGGCAATGGCGCAGGCCGTTCCGGCCAGGCCGATGACTCGTCCGATGAGCCGCCGGAGTCTGCCCGGCTGCGGAGGGTGATGGAGGTTCGGCGGGTTTCCCCAGTAGGGGAAGGGCGCCGGCCTGGGCTTCCAGCCCTCGTCCAGGAGCCGCACGAACTCCGGGTAGTGGCGGGCGTAGCCCAGGCGATGGGGGGCCAGGCGCCGCCATGGCAGCCCACCATGCCTGATGACGAGCCAGGCGAGTCCCGGCAGGCACGCCACGAACGCCCAGATCCCTGCGACCGTCCGCTCTCCGACCGAAGCCGGCAGAATGCCGAGGAGTCGGTCCAGCTGGCCGCTGGCGGCGTAGGCGATCAGCGCGGCTAGGGAGAGCACTGCCGCGGTCAGCTCGATCTGATGCCCGGTGTGGCAGCGGGCACAGCGTGGCACATAGACGACTTCCCGACGCCAAGTGGTGCGCAGGACAACGATCCATGGGGTCATGGTCGTGTCGGCGTCCTGGTGCAGCCCCAGGACACGGTCGTGCCACGACGCTGGTGTGGCATTCCCGCAAAACCAGCACTCCCGCACCACGAGTTCCCTCTCCCCCTACGACCAGTCCCGCTGGTAAGGATGCTATTGACGCTGGTCCGGGACCGGTCCCGCTCAGCCGCCGCGCTGGCACGAGCGCGCATGTCGTATCAAGGGCTGATGCCTGCCCGCCGTGCACTCGCTGGTCAACCGTTTCCACCGCGACCTCGACGCCGTCACCGCCGCCTTCGCCCCCCTGGAACACGGGCCAGGTCGAAGGTCACGACACGAGCCAAGCTCCTCAAACGCATGGGCTTTGGCCGCGCGCACCTCCCGCTTCTCCGCAAACGCATCCTTCACAGCCATGACCGCGCATCGGTCACAAGATCGCCGACAGAGTCGAAAATCGTGATCGTCGACATGGAGCTGCCGGGACGGCGATCAGGCTGTTCGGCGCGCCCTGGTCGTTGGCGTACGCCTCGCGCCGGGCCGCGGGTCCGGGCATCGGCCCCGGAGTTCCATGCCTCGACGAGGGGGACCGTGTGGTCGACATCGAGCGAGGCCGCCGAAGTGATCCGTATCTGGTCGCACGTTGACCACCACCGTCCGCCTGTCAACGCGCACTTCGGCCCAACCTGCGGAGCCAGCAGCGCCTCGGCGAGGATGACCTTTCTGCGGGTGCCACAGGCGTCGGTGGAGTTCAGCCCTGCCTCCGTTCCTTCGGGGCGACCTTTGAGGATGCGGCGGCTGGGTGGGCGGCAGCTCTCACCGCAGGAACGATCAACTGCCGTACGGAGCCGCTGATCGCAGCGGAGAGGTCAAGGTCTTCGATCCCCTCGCACTTCGTGAGCGCGGCATACCTCCGGCCCAAAGCGCGGTCCTTGCCGTGCCTCGCCCAGTCGGACGGCACGCTTGCCGGGGCCTGCGCGCGAGCTCGCCCCATCGGTATCGCCACGCACGTATAAGGCGTCGGTTTCACGGGCTATCGGCAGGTGTCGAAGATCACGAAGGCCACTAACCGCCACCTGTGTAACTTCTGTGGACTTGTCATGATTTCAGGTCTCGATCTGCCGCATACGATCTTACGACCATCACACATGTGATGTTCATGTAAAGAATGACAGATCGGAAGATCATGACGGCGTACAGAGCCTTGCCTGGCGGGCGGGGGCGGCCGGTATCGGGTGGAGCCGCACGCTGGACAGCGGGCGGGGTTTCCCTGGTCATGGCCATCACCTTGCTGGATGTGGCGAGTCTGCCGGCAGCCGCTTCGGCCCCCAGCGCACCCGTGCCGAAGAAGCCGGCGGCCACCCGGGCAGCCGACATTCCGTCGGCCCGCGTCGCGGCGAGGCTGTCCGGCAAGCGAGTGGAGGCACTCTCCGAACGCACGGAGACGTCCACGACGTGGGTGAACAAGGACGGCAGCCTCACCACCGAGCTGGCCGCGGGACCGATCCGCTTCAAACAGGAGGGCAAGTGGGTCGATGTCGACGTCGACCTGCGTCAGTCCGGCTCGGGTGTAGAGCCGGTCGCACACCCTGAAGGCCTCCGGCTGGCTGGCCGGACCGGCACACCGGCGACGTCCTGGAAGGCCGCGCGCCGTGCGAAGGCCACCGACCTGGTGACGCTCGGCGAAGGCGACCGCCAGATCACCCTCCAGTGGAAGGGCGGGCTGCCGAAGCCGAAGCTCGAGGGGACGCGGGCGGAGTACGTCAACGCCGTACCGGGCGCCGACGTGGTCGTCGAAGCCACCCGCACCGGCTTCGAGCAGTTCGTCGAGGTGAAGCAGCGCCCGGCCTCGGCCGACTACTCCTACACCCTGCCGCTCAAGGCCAAGGGCTTGAAGGCCAAGCAACTGGCCGATGGCAGCGTGCTGTTCACCGACAAGAAGAACAAGAAGCGGGCCGTCATGCCCGCGCCGGTGATGTGGGACTCCACGGTCGATAAGCGGTCCGGCGAGCACACCCACAAGGCGCGCGTAGGCCTGAAGGTCGTGCAGAAGGGCTCCACCGTCGACCTGGTGGTCACCCCGGACGCGAAGTTCCTCGCCGACCCGAAGACCAAGTACCCGGTCACCGTGGACCCGTCGACGTCCTCGCTGTCCAACGTCTTCGACACCTACGTCCAGCAGGGCGAGACCGTCGACTGGTCGACCGACACCGAACTGGACTTCGGCAACCCCGGCACGAAGAACGCCGACGGCACCCCGCGCACCGCGCAATCGTTCATCTCCTGGAACACCACGCCCGTTCAGGACGCCCTGGTGCTGGACGCGAAGCTGTCGCTGTGGAACTTCCACTCGGGCAACACGGACTGCAAGGCGTACCCGTGGGAGGTGTGGACCTCCGGTGCCGCGTCCACGTCGAGCCGGTGGACCAACCGTCCGACGATGACGGCGAAGAAGGCGACCTCCACCGAGACCCGCGGCAACACCGCCTGCACCTCGGCTCCCGACGGCTGGATCAACGCCGACGTGACGTCCATGGTGCAGGAGTGGGCCTCCGCCAAGGCCACCCGCGGCCACATGGGCCTGCGCGCCACCAGCGAGACGGTGGTGGCGCAGTGGAAGCGGGTCAACTCCGCCAACGCCGCCTCCAACCCACCGAAGCTGGTCGTGAACTACAACTACCGGCCTCGCACCGGCACCAAGCAGGAGGCCGGCCCGCCGTACTTCTCCTACAGCGGCGCCTACACGGTCAACACGACCACGCCGACGCTGCGGGACACCTTCGTCGACGCCGACGGTGACAAGGTCAACGGCACCTTCCAGATCTACGACAACGCCACCAACACCCAGGTCGGCGACGTCATCGTGTCCAAGTACGTGCCGTCCGGGCAGGTTGCCTCAGTGACCGTCCCGTCAGGGTTGCTGGCCAACGGCAAGACGTACAAGTTCCGCACGTCCCCGTACGACGGTACCCACTACAACACGGGCTGGTCAGCCTGGAAGACCTTCACGGTCGACACCAGCGTCCCCTCCGCCCCCGCCAAGATCACGTCCACGGACTACCCGACGGGCAAGTGGAGCAAGGGCGCGGGCCAGACGGGCACCTTCACCGTGACCCCGCCCGCCTCCGACCACCACTGGCTGGAGTGGTCGCTGGACGGCGTGACCTGGACCAAGGTCGCCACCGGCGGGGCGAGCGGTGACAAGAACGTCTCCGTCACCCCCTCCGACAACGGCGCACAGTCCCTCCTCGTGCGGACCGTCGACAAGGCGGACAACCGGTCCTCCGTGGCCGAGTACACCTTCAACGTGGGAGCCGGCGGCTTCGTGCGTCCCGGATCTGGCGACCGGACCGCGCGCCGGCTCACCCTGGAGGCCGAGACCGACGGCGGCAAGTACGACAAGGTCTCCTTCTCGTGGCGGCGCTCCGCCGCGGACGACTGGCAGGCCATCCCCGCCGGGCACGTGACCGAGGACGGCACCGCACTTGCGCAGTGGCCGGTGGCCCTGACGAACGGCAGGAACGCCCCGCTGGCCTGGAACGCCGCCTCCACCGTCACCCCTGACGGATCCGTGGAGATCAAGGCCGACTTCACCGGCCCCGGCGCAGCCGCGGGAAGCACCGAGCCGCTCACCGTCGTGGTGGACCGCAACGCCGACGGCGCCGCGAGCGAGGATGTCGGACCCGGCTCGGTGAACCTGCTGACCGGCGACTACGCCCTGTCCGCGGACGACGTATCGGCGTTCGACCTCGTCGTCAGCCGCATCGCCCACTCCCGCCGCCCCGAGGCCGGTGCCCAGCAGGACGACCAGGCCGCGATCTTCGGCAAGCAGTGGGTGTCGGGCTTCGAGGCCCAGCTGAACGAGTCGGAGTACACCCACCTGGAGAAGATCTCCGACACGGCCGTCCGTGTGGTCCTTTCCGACGACAGCCCGATCCACTTCACCGCCAACGCGGCCAAGAACGGGTGGATACCCGAGCCGGGCGCTGAGGAGATGGTGCTCAAGGGCAGCACAAGCGGCACCTTCACCCTGTCCGACAGCTCCGGCACGGTGACCGAGTTCGCCAAGGCCGACCCGGCGGCGACCGCCTGGCAGGTCAAGAGCACCCTGTTCGACGGTCTGTCCAACTCGACCACCACGATCATGTCCGAGACGGTCACCGTGGACGGGAAGGAGCTGGCCCGGCCGACCCGGATCATGGCCCCGACGTCCGCCGCCACCGCGTCCGCCTGCGCGGCGGACCCGTCGACGAAGGGCTGCCGCCTGCTGGAGTACGTCTACGCCTCCTCCACGACGGCGACCTCCACCGCCTTCGGCAACGTCAGCGGCCAGGTCCGCGAGATCCGGCTCTGGTCCACCGAGCCCGGAGCCTCGGCCGCCACGTCCAAGGCCGTGCAGGCCTACCAGTACGACGACCAGGGCCAGCTCCGCCGGGCCTGGAACCCGCAGATCAGCCCCGCGCTGGTGACCGAGTACGCCTACGACACGGACGGCCGGGTCACCTCGCTGACACCGCCCGGCGAGCTGCCGTGGACGTTCAGCTACGGCAAGGCGGGCAACGATCCTTCGGCCGGCGAGGGCATGCTCCTGAAGGCCACCCGCGCCGCACTGAAGGAAGGCACGGCCGGAACCGTCGAGGGCGAGGCGACGACCAGCGTCGTCTACGACGTACCGCTGTCCGGCACCTCGGCCCCGTACGCGATGGACCGGGACACGGTCCGCACATGGGGGCAGCAGGACATCCCCACGGACGCCACCGCCGTCTTCCCCGCGGACACGGTGCCCGCCTCCCACTCGGGATCGGCACTGGAGCAGTCTGCATACAGCCTCGCCACCGTGCAGTACCTGAACGTGTCCGGCGAGCGGGTCAACCTCGCCGAGCCGGGCGGCCGGATCGACAACACCGACCACGACCGGTTCGGCAACGTCGTGCGTGAACTGTCGGCCGGGAACCGGGAGACCGCCCTCGGCGCGACCGCGACCGCGAAAGAGGCCCTGGCCGACCTGGGGCTGACGGACCGGCCGAGCGCGGAGCGCGCCGAGCTGCTGTCCGCACGATCCGAGTTCGACGAGACCGGTACACGTGAACTGGAGAAGTTCGGGCCTCTCGGACGGATCGACCTGGCCAAGGACCTGAAGTCGGGCGGCACCACGCTCGTCGCGGCGGGCTCCTCCGTCCTCGCGCGCAGCTGGACCAGCAAGCTCTACGACGAGGGACGTCCCGCGGACGCCGTGGGCACCAGTAACCAGATCACCAGCACCAAGGAGGGCGCTCAGGTCCGCGAGCACCCCGCCGTCATGGCCGATGCCCAGCTGACCACCGTTGCCTACGACTGGGTCAAGGGCCTGCCCACCAAGGTGGTGCAGGACCCCGACGGGCTGGCCATCACCACCGTCACCGAGTACGACACCCAGGGCCGCGTCGCCCGGCAGGGGGCACCCGGCACTTCCGGCAATGACGCCGGAACCCAGGTCAGCACCTACTGGTCGGCCACCGGTACCGGTACCTGCGCCGGACGTCCCGAGTGGGCGGACCTGCTGTGCACCAGCGGGCCGGCCGGGGACATCACCGGCGGCGGGACCAACCCGGCCCAGCTGCCCACGATGACCGCCGAGTACGACTGGTGGGGCAACACCGCGAAGACCACCGAGAAGGCCGGCACGGCCACCCGCACCATCACCCGCGGCTACGACGCGGCGGGCCGGCCCACCACCGTGCAGACGACCGGCCTCGGCACGGCCGTGCCGTCCACCACGACGAGCTACGACCCCGAGTCGGGCCGCGCGGTCAAGACGGCGTCGTCCACCGGCGGCACCCTGACCCGCGCCCACGACAAGCTCGGCCGGGAGATCTCCTACACCGACGCGGACGGAGCGACCACCACCACCGCGTTCGACCGGCGCAACCGCCCTGTCAAGGTCGGCAACAGCGTCCCCAGCACGGTCACCTACACCTACGACTCGTCTCTCGAGCCGCGCGGGCTGGCCACCAAGGTCACCGACTCGGTCGCGGGCGCCTTCACCGCCACCTACGACGCGGACGGCGCGGTGGCCTCCGAGAAGCTGCCGGGCGGCTACACGCTCAAGCAGACCAAGGACGCCGCAGGCACCGTCGTCGAACGCACCTACACACGCGACAGCGACGGGGTGACCGTCTACAACGACGCCGCCACCTCCACCATCCACGGCCAGGCCGCCACCCGCTCCGGCTGGTCGCACCAGGAGTTCGGCTACGACGACGCCGGACGCCTCACCCGGATCGAGGACACCAGCGACAACGTCTGCACCCTGCGGACCTACGCCGTGGACAGCCGCTCCAACCGGACCGGCACCACCGAGACCTCGGCCGATCCCGGGCAGCTCTGCCCGACAACCGCGGGCACGGTGAAGAGCCGTACCTACGACACCGCGGACCGCATCGCCGACTCGGGCTACACCTACGACGCCTTCGGCCGCACGACCGCGCTCCCGGGCTCGACCCTGTCGTACTACGCCAACGACCTGGTGCAACGACAGACCGCCGGTTCCCAGCGCCAGACGTGGCAACTCGACGCCGGACTGCGGTTCCGCTCCTGGACCGTGGAGACCAACAACGCCGGCACCTGGAGCCAGACCACGGCCAAGACCAACCACTACGGCAACGACACGGACAACCCGAGCTGGATCGTGGAGGACGCCGCCCAGGGCACCGTGACCCGCAACGTCACCTCGGCCACCGGCGCGTTCAGCGCGACCACGGGCAAGGCCGGCGGCACCGTCCTCCAGCTGACAAGCATCCACGGCGACGTCGCCCTCCAGCTGCCACTGGACTCGGCCCTCGCGCCGACGGTCGTCGACAGCAACGAAAACGGCGCCTCCCGCACGGGCAAGACCGCCCAGCGCTACGGCTGGTTCGGCTCCAACCAGCGCTCCGGCGAGACGCTCACCGGGATCGTCCTGATGGGTGCGCGGCTGTACGACCCGAACACCGCCCGGTTCCTCCAGCTGGACCCGGTCTTCGGCGGCAACTGCAACGCCTACGACTTCGTCTGCGCCGACCCGGTCAACGGCACCGACCTCGACGGCCGGTGCGGCGCCTGGGGCAACCCGTTCAAGCCCTGCGACAAGTGGCGCATCCTCATGTGGTCCCGCTCTCCCGGAAGCCACTGGAAGACCATCCGTGAGGGAAGCACCTCCAACGTCACCGTCAACGGCAAGAAGTACGGCAAGTTCGGTCTCCGCCACATCAAGGACAAGCACGTCGGAAAGGGCAAGCGCTCCGCGTGGAGGTCCAGCTCCACCATGCTCAGCGACCTGAAGAAGGCGCTCATCTCGGGCAAGTGGCGCAACGCCTGGGGCGGTGTCTATGACGGAAAGTGGGACATCACGTACTCGTACTGGACCGGCTGCGGATGCCGCAAGAAAAAGAAGTACACGGTCTACGTGTACTACCGCACCACCGCGGCGCCCGACGGAAAGCCGCTGGGTGTGACCACCGCCTACATCAACCGGACCGGGTGACCTTCCGAAAGCCGGGTGACCTTCCGAAAGAGAGTCTCAGCAGATGAACGAACCGGACTCGCCCGATGAACTCATCCGCGCCGCCGCCGAGAGCATCTCGGGCCGGCTCGCGGGAGAGGAGGGTCCAGTAGCAGCACTGCGATCGGTCGTCCACATGGTCGACAACGACGAAGCCGAACTGGCCGTCGACGACCTCGCGCGAGTGATCGAGTACTACCGCATCCGCATTCTGCGGACGGAATACGACCAGATCACCGCGGCGGCTACGCAACTCGATGCGCTGGACTCGCTCACCGAAGTGAAGATCGACCGCTTCATCGGCGACTGAGACGCCCGGCAGCCCTGAACCGGGCACACCTTGGATGGCGGCGGGGGGGAGAGAGACGGCACCCAGCGCCCGCCCCCCCTCATACAAAACAATCACAAAACCGCCAAACCCCCCCCACCCCCCCACACCCCCCATCCTCCCCACACTCCCCCCATCCTCCC
>NZ_JBHVGZ010000066.1:37743-56616 GCF_042800355.1 Streptomyces sp. NPDC057623 | reverse complement strand
CGCGTCCTCATCGTCACCACCTTCGACCTCGACGAGTACGCCTACGACGGCCTGCGCGCCGGCGCCAGCGGCTTCCTGCTCAAGGATGCCCGCCCCGAGGAGCTCGTCGCGGGCATCCGCGCGGTCGCGACCGGCGACGCCGTCGTGGCCCCCCGCCTGACCCGCCGCCTGCTGGACGCGTACGCCCACCAGGTCCTCGCCCCGACCGACGGGCCCGTCCCGGAGGACCCCCGGCTCCAGACACTCAGCGACCGCGAACGCGAGGTCCTCGTCGCTGTCGCCCAGGGCTGGACCAACACGGAGATCGCCGAGCAGCTTGTCCTCACCGAGTCCACCGTGAAGAAACACGTCGGCCGGGTCCTGACAAAGATCGGCGCCCGCGACCGCATCCAGGCCGTGATCGTGGCATACGACGTCGGGCTGGTCAGGGCCAGGCCTTGACCGCGCGGTTCCGCAGCGGCACCAGGGGGAAACAGTGCCAACGCGACCCGCCCGAGCCACTCCCCCAAGTCGCTGCCTCTCCGCCAGGTGCCGAGGCCAACCGATGGCAAGGCGGAGGAGGTCCGGGATCGGATACCTGCTGCTGTCACGGCGCCCACTCGCCCCAGGAGATCGCCCTGCAACCTCCGCGAGCGACAAGGAGGCCGGCCCAAGTCGCATTCCAGGCAAACGTTCTCGCCGTTCCCCGAACGGTTGGGGCGGGCTCTTCTCTTCCCTGCCCCAACACGTCCAAAATCATCACCTGGTCAGTGCGGCCGTCCCAGGCCGGCCGGGCACGGTGTCGGACCCGGGGCCGTGCTCGTCGGCGAGCACCTTCTCCGGCAGGAGGAAAGCAGGCAAGAGGCCGAGCACGAACGCTGGACCAGGTAGCGGAACACCGGTGTCAGCGCACATATCAGACCGAAGTGGCGCACCGGAGGGTACTTGATCCTCCGGTGCTCCAGGACCTGCGTGGAGTCGTACAGCAGGGGCTCCTGAAATCGAATGTTGGTGAGAAGGGTGCAGGGTTCCAGGGCGGCGTACAGGCAGGCCCCGAGGCGACCGCCCCAGCAGTCACGTGGTCAGTAGGGTGCGCAGAAGTTCCGCAGAGCGTTCGACGTACGGCGTCGGCGAGTCGGCGGCGTCGCTTGAGGGGTCCGCGTCCATCCATCGTTCTATGCCCATGCGAACGCTGGATACCGCGATTGTGGCGATCAAGGTCGGCACCCTGTCCTCGGGGCGCTCGCACAGGCGCTGCGCGACGACTTCGGCGATCGACCGCTGCAAGCCGTCGAAACGTGCCGACAACGTGGCGAGCAGGACGGGGTGGCTGCGCGTCAGCGCGAGCGCCGCGAGCATCTCCTGGTGTGGCGGCGGATTGTCGGCCAGATCCCTGACGATCACCCGGGTCACGGCCGCGAGCAAGCCCCGAGGATGCGTGTCATCCGTCGCGGCGAATTCCGCTGCGAGCGCACGTGGCAGTTCGTCCGGTGGCCCCAGCAGGACGGCGGCCTCTTTGTTCGGAAAGTAATTGAAGAACGTGCGCGGCGAGACACCCGCCTCCGCGCTGATCCTGTCGACCGTGGCCTCATCGAAACCGTGTTCCTGGACCACGCGCAGAGCGGCTGCATGGATCACACGCCGCATCCGCATACGCCGCCGTACACGTCGGTCCTCACCCATGGGAGCCATGGAGAAACCCCTTCTCGTGAATCACGGGTGCGAACCCGTGCGCGTCGCACTCAGGCTTCAGCGAAGCGCTTCGTGGTGTGAGGCAGGTCTGCGTACACCTCGGCTCCCGAGTCCCTTTGGGTCACCACGCTGTGACAGTGCTCCGGAGGTTGGAGTTCGACGCCTGTTCGGCACACAGCGCGACGGTGCTGTGATCTTCATGGCAGTCACCCGCGTCCGTCAAGGTGCTGCTGTCGAAGGACCATGCACCGTGGTCAGCGTCCATGCGTGTGCGGGCCACTCGATACGTGGCAGGTGCGCTCGACGTCGTGACCACTCGGGGGTGGTGCGGTCGATGTCGGGGACCCTGCAGGTGCCGACGGGATTTCCCAGACGGCGACCGCGACATCCGGGTTACCGACGACCGTTGTGAACGTGTAGCGTGCCTGGTCGCGCGGACCGTACTGGGCGAGGCATGCGCACCTGCGAAGCCGGAATGACGAAGGCCCGGGTGACCGGTAGGACGCGGCGAGCCGCGCACCTGAACAAACGTGAGCGGTGGGGGCGAGCCTGGATTGGCCCGCCTCCACCTCGCGAGGCCGGGGGGGTTACCCCACGTCTGTGGAAGGCACCGGTTACGCCGCGGTGTTCTGCTCGGGGAAGGCAATGGCGTACTTGATCTTCTGCCCGGGTCTCGGCACGCTTGCGCGCCTGCTCGTCCGTCACGCTCGGATCCCTGTGCAGTGCCCGCTGTCGAAGTCCTGCCGGTCCGAGCCCGCCACGCGACGTAGATGCCGCCGGGTCGTTGTCGCTCGCTTCCGTCAGCGGGCCCTGCAGGCCGCGACAGCTCGATCGAGGGTGACGTGGTCGGCCCAGCTGCCGTGGAAGCCGAACGGGACCCGGCTGGGGAGCTCGACCCGGGCCAGTGGGGTCCTTCGCAGGTCGGCGGCGTCATAGATCAGTAGTCGCTGAGGTCTGTGGCCCGGTTCCACCACAGCGACAGCAGGTAGCCGTCGTCCTCGGCACGGGCGCCCGCGCGCCCGGCCGCCCAGCGCGGCACGGCGCGCTGTCTGACGGGGAGACGCGTGACCGCACTGGGCGGCGCCTCGGATGTGTGCGTCATGGTGGTTTCGCTCTCAGGGCGTCGAAAGGGAGATCAGGGGGTATGGCGACGGAAAACGGCCAGCCGCAGCACCAGGAAGCGGATGCCGGTCACCAGGACCGAGGAGACGGCGAGGACGAGGGTCTCGGCCGCGGCCGAGGCGTCCGGAACCGCATCGCGGAAGAGCGGCACCGCGCCCGAGGTGCCCAGGTAGCCGATGACGAACAGCACTCCGACGCCCACGTGCGCCCGCCCGGCGCCGATGCCGTCCGCGGAGTAGCGGAAGGTGAGCCTTCGGTTGGCCTCGGTGTTGAGGAGGGTGAGCACGAGCAGTGAGACGAAGTTGGCCACGGCAGGCTGCCACCAGCCGCGCAGCAGCCAGCACAGGAGGGCCTGTCCGACCGTCGAGGCGATGCCGATGGAAACGAAGCAGCCGGCCTGCCAGGCGAGTTGGGAGCGGGCCGTGTCCGAAGCAAGGACCGCGTCGGCATGTTCGGCAGCGGGTTGCGGGCGGCGCGGAACCGGGACTCGCACGGCGCCCGACGCCTTGAGGCGCGCCATGCGCCACAGACCCTTGAGATCGTCGGTGGCGGTGCCGACGACGTGGACCCGGGTGTCGACGTCCTCCACCCAGTCGACGGGGACCTCGTGGATACGCAGTCCGTTGTGCTCAGCGAGCAGCAGCAGCTCGGTGTCGAAGAACCAGGCATCGTCCCGGGTTCGGTCCAGCAGCGGGCGCAGCACTTCGGTACGGGCCGCCTTGAACCCGCACTGGGCGTCGCTGAAGCGAGCGCCATGTGTGACTCTGATCAACGCGTTGTAGCAACGCGAGATCATTTCACGGCGCGGACCGCGCACGGTGCGCGCACCGGGAGCCAGTCGGCTGCCGATGGCGAGATCGGAGTGACCGCTGGCCAACGGTGCGATCAGCGGCAACAGTCCGTCCAGGACCCAGCGAACGTCGCCGACCGGTCACTGCGCTGGATCTGGGAGGAATCACCGGCCTTCAACGCCTACCGCGGCACCGACTGGATGCCCTCTCCCTGCCGTGGCTGCGAGCGCCGCACCGAGGACTTCGGCGGCTGCCGGTGCCAGGCCCACGCCCTGACAGGGGATGCCGCCCGCACCGACCCGGCCTGCTCCCTGTCCCCCGACCACGCCACCCTGCTGGCCCTCACCGAGACCGACGTCTCACCGCGGCTCGTCTCTCGACGCCCGGCTTCGAAGCCGACCTCGCCGCACCGGACGGCCCCGGCCAGGCGGGGCAGCCAGTAGCCGACCTCGTCCACGCCCTGCCGAAGAAGCGGGCGGGCACCGGGCTCCCCCTGGGCTCCGACCAGAGGCGGAGTGTACGTTCGTACGCTCTGCTTGTAAGGTCCCCGCATGACTGTTGACGCACTGCGCGGACCTGCCCAGACCGAACGGCAGGCCCGTGTGGCCGTTGCCGTGCTGTTCTTCACCAACGGCGCCCTGCTCGCCAATCTTCTGCCGAGGTATCCGCAGATCAAGGAGGATCTCGGCGTCGGCAACGCGGCCTACGGACTGGCGGTGGCGGCCTTCCCGGCAGGCGCCATCGCGGCCGGCATGGCAGCCTCGATCCTCATCCGCAGGCTGGGCTCGGCACGAGTGGCGGTCATCGGTACCACGCTGACCGGCACAGGAATGCTCGTCGCCGGCGTGGCGGACTCGGTGATGGTGTTCGCGGGAGCGTTACTCCTGGCCGGAGCCATGGACGCGATCACCGATGTCGCGCAGAACGCCCAAGGCCTGCGTGTACAGCGCCGCTACGGACGCTCGATCATCAACTCCTTCCACGCCGTCTGGTCCATCGGAGCCGTAGTCGGTGGATCCATGGGGGCCGGCGCGATCGCGCTCGGCCTCTCCCGGGGGCAGCACCTGCTGATCTCGGCGACGCTGTTCGCAACCGTGGCCTGTGTCGCCCTGCGGTTCTGCCTGCCCGGTCCCGAAACCGAGCCGGCCGCGGACCCTGACGCCGAAGCCCGCCCACCACAGCGGACACGGCGAGCCGCGACGGGCACGCACCCCCGTCTCGTGCTGGCCGCGCTCGTCCTCATCGCCGTGGCCGGCACACTCGTCGAGGAGGCCGGCAGTTCCTGGGCCGCCGTCTATCTCGCCGACTCCCTCCATGCGTCGGCGGCGCTGGCGGCCTGGGGCTACATCGCCCTGGTCGGTGCTCAGTTCGTCGGCCGCCTCATCGGCGACCGCCTCGTCGACCGGTTCGGCCAGCGCTCTGTGGCCCGCGTCGGCGGCTTCATCACTGTGGCAGGCATGGGCCTGGCCCTGGCCGTGCCTACTGTGCCCGGGACGGTCCTCGGTTTCGCCGCGGCCGGATTCGGAGTGGCGACCCTGGTGCCTGCCACGCTTCAAGGAGCCGACGAGCTACCCGGTCTCAAGCCAGGATCAGGGCTCACGATCATTTCCTGGCTCATGCGTCTGGGCTTCCTGTTCTCCCCGCCGGTCGTCGGGCTCGTCGCCGATGCGGCCGGCCTTCGGACCGGGCTGTTGGTGATACCACTCGCCGGACTGCTCGTGATGCTGCTCGCAGGAGTTCTGCAGACCCGGCGCACATGAGCCCCTCAGGCCGACCGACCTCGTTTGCCGGGTCCCGTGACAGCCCGGGATGTACGTTCGTACGCTTGGGCTGTATGTTGCGCACATGTCGGAGGACTACTTCGCGCTGGACCCGCGAACGAACCTGGAACGCATGTTGGCGGGCGACCTCTACGTCGCCGACGACCCCGAGATCGCCCGTAGGCTGCAGCAGGCCGGGCTGCTGGCAGCCCGCTACCAGGCTGCCTACATCGAGGACCCCGCTGCCGCCCAGGCCATCCTCTCCGAACTCCTCGGTTCCGTGGGAGACGGGACCCACGTGCGGCCACCGCTGTTCGTCGACTACGGCAGCAACATCACGATCGGTGCCCGCACCTTCGTCAACTACAACCTGACCGCGCTGGACGTCGCCGCGATCACCATCGGCGACGACTGCCAGATCGGACCCGGCGTCCAACTGCTCACCCCCACCCATCCCGTGGCTCCTCAACCTCGCCGCGACAAACTCGAAGCCGCCAAACCGATCACCATCGGCAACAACGTCTGGCTGGGTGGCGGGGCCATCGTCCTGCCAGGCGTGACCATCGGAGACAACTCCGTCATCGGCGCCGGTGCCGTCGTCACCCAGGACGTGCCGGCCGACGTCGTCTCCGTGGGCAACCCCGCGCGCCCCGTCCGGAACCTGTGATCCTGACACCATGGCAACCGGACACACGGACCCGAAGCGACGCGAACGCATCATCGCCGCCACGCTCGACCTCATCGCCGAAGAGGGCATCGCGCAGGTCTCGCACCGGAAGATCGCCGCGCGGGCCGGCGTGCCCCTGGGATCGATGACGTACCACTTCAGCGGGATCGACCAGTTGCTCCAGGATGCCTTCAGTCACTTCGCCGATCACATCGTCGCGGTCTTCGATGCCCACCTCGCCGCCGCGGCCGACCGCGACCAGGCCCGTGTGGCCGTGGCGGACCTCGTGCACGCTCTGTCCGAGGGCAGCCGACGCAATCTTGTACTCACCCAGGAGCTGTACACGCTCGCCGCTCGCCAGCCGATCTACCGGCACCTCACCCACGAGTGGATGCGCCGCAGCCGAGTCCATCTTGAGAAGCACTTCGACCCGGAAACAGCCCACCAACTCGACGCTCTCATCGAGGGCTTGACGCTGCACCGTGCCCTGGCCACCGAACCGCACCCGTATGCCTTGACCCTCGATGCCATCTCCCGCATCACCGCGACCGGCCAGTGGAACGGCTGACAGGACTCAGCTGACACGACCCGCTCAAGCGTCCGGATCACAAGATCGTCGACAGAACCCGGATCGTCATGTGGATGGCGTCGATGAAGACCACCCGATAGACGGCGTCGAGAAGCCGGCTCTGCCGATCGGCCATGCCCTCCAGACCTTGTCGGTGATGGTGGAGATGGTCTGGCGGGAGACCTCGGCACCTTAGACCTCCGCCAAGTGGGCTTGGACCTCGCCGGTGGTCAAGCCCTTCGCGCCCGGCAGGCGCTTCTGCCACTTCTTTACGATCTTCGGTTCAAAAGAGCCGTCCCCGGGCGGGGCACGGATATCTCCACCGGCCCGACATCGGCCAGCACGGTCTTGGAGCGTTTGCCGTGGCGGGAGCTGCCGCCGTCCTTACCTGTCGGATCGTACTTGTCACAGCCGAGGTGATCGGTGATCTCGTCCTCAAGAGCGGACTCCAGCAGCGGCTTGGTCAGCTGCTGGAGCAGCCCTCCGTCTGACAGTCCCCAGGGAGTCAGCCGATCGCCGACGGGGGCACGGAGACCGATGCCAGACGCAACACCGCCTTCGGCGGGCTGGTCGGCGTCCTCGGCGGTCCACTCAGCCTCTCGACGGGCTGGGGCTTCGGCGCGGTGATCGGCTCAGTCTGCGACTGCAAGGCGGGCCACCGAGGCCACCGTCGCAGTCGGCTTCTTCGCTGCGCACGTCCCGCCCAACGGCACGGCCGTCCTGGCCGAGGCCAGGGAGTCCTATACGCAAGCCCCGGACGTGCTGGTCATGTGCTACGACGCCGTCCTCGAGCGCCGCCCGAGCGACAGAAGCTCGCAACGTGACCGGCGGAGCCCCACGGGAGCGGAGCAGCACCCGTGGGGCTCCGCTCCCCAGACCGCTCTCCCTAAGCGAGTCGGCTGCGGGGCCGCCCACTCGTGCGGTTGCTGAGCAGGCCGGTGAGGCAGTGACTGAACACCGCGCTAACGGCAGCGAGGCCCATAACGCCGCCACGTCAAGCAGTTCGCGATGAGTCGTGAAGGGGGTGAAGGCTGACACGAGGGATTACCCTTTTTGTCTGATTTAGGGATAATTTAGTGTCATGCCCCAAAATCTGGGTGAGTAGGAGGTGTCGTGGCTGCCAGAGATGCCGCACCTGGGGGTCGCGTCGAGTGGCCGAAGTCGGCGGAGCTGAGCTTCATGGCAGCTTCGCCGGAATTGCGCTCTGACGCGGAGACGCTGGCTCTGGCTCTTCGGCAGGCGACGACGTGTCTGGCCGGCCTGGGCGCCTTGGTGCATCGGCGCGGTTCCGCCGGCGGCCCGCTGCGCCTTGCGGCGGCCTCGGGCCTTGACCAGCAAAGCATCGAGGCGTGGAGGGATCTACGCAGTGATCAGGACGTGGCTCCCGCAAGCGCCGTGCGGCATGGCGCCTTCGTCTGGATGGCGAGCGACAGCTTGGGGGTAGGGGCGACCGGCACGGCATCGGTGCCCCTGGAGGGCGCGGACGCGCCGGTCGGTGCGTTGTCGGTGCTCACCACACGGGCCACCGAGCCGGAGGAGGTACAGCGGTCCTTTCTGCTTTCGCTTGCCAAATGGGCCGCTGCGCGCCTGGAGGGCACGCCGGTGGCACCCCCGGGCGATGGTCCGGCGACCGGGGCCGAGCGGAGTGTCCTGATGAGCGAACTGACCGCAGCGCTCGCCGATGCCCTCACGTCCAAGGACGTCGTGGAAGCTGTCGCCAGGCACATCCTGCCTCCCCTCCACGCCGACGGGCTGGGGATCGATGTCGTCGAAGGCAACCGTCTGCGCCTCGTCGGCATGGTCGGAGTTCCACCGGAATTCACACGCCGGCTGGACGGCCGCCCGCTGTCATCCCATTCCGTGGACGCCGAAGTGCTCCGCACACGTACACCCGCCTTCATCGGATCGATCGACGAGTTCAGGCGGCGTTATCCGGGCATGGCGGACGTGGCGGTCGCGTCCTCGAAGAAGGCGTGGGCGTTCCTGCCTCTGATCGGCTCCGGGCGCGCCATGGGCTGCTGTGTCGTCTCCTTCGACCGGCCTCGTTCCTTCAGCGGTGAGGAGCGCACATTGTTGATGGCCCTCAGCGGTCTGGTGGGCCAGGCGCTGGAGCGGGCCCGCTTGTACGACGGTGAACACTCCCGCGCGCAGGAGCTGCAACGTGATCTGCTGCCCCGGGAGCTGCCGCACCTGCCCGCCGTCCACGCGGCAGCGCGCTACCTGCCCGCAGGCCGTGGCGACCAGGTGGGCGGTGACTGGTACGACGTGATCCCGCTGTCCGCCGACCGGGTCGCCATGGTGATCGGTGACGTGATGGGGCACGGAATCACCGAAGCGGCCACCATGGGCCGACTGCGCACAGCCCTGCGGACCCTCGCCGACCTCGAACTGCCTCCCGACGAGCTGCTCAGCCGCCTCAACGACATCGTCCACGAGCTCGGTCAGGACTCCTACGCAACCTGCCTGTACTCCGTCTTCGACCCCGTCAGCCGTACCCTCTCACTGTCCCTCGCCGGTCACCCCCCACCGCTCGTCCTGCACCGTGATGGCACGGTCCACCGCCCGGTCCTGGCCCCCGACCCGCCTCTGGGCGCGGCCGACCCGCCCTTCGCTCTGCACGAACTGCAACTGCCACAGCAAAGCCTCCTGGCCTTCTGCACCGACGGCCTTCTCGAAGCCTCCACCGGGGACCTCGAACAGGGACTGACCCAGCTCCAGCAGACTCTGGCCCGCGCCGCGGCCCTGACGCCCTGCTTCCCGAACGGAGACCCGGACACCACCTCCGGACACCTCGACGACCTGTGCGACCAGGTCCTCTCGGCGCTGCTCCCCGACCATGAACAAACCGACGACGACGCGGTACTCCTCATAGCCCGCACCATGCCCACCGCCACCGGTGACATCGCCACATACAGCCTGCCCCGACATCCCCGGGCAGCCGCACAGGCCCGCCAACACGTCCGCGAGCAGCTGGCCGGCTGGGGACTGAACGACCTCGTCATGACCACCGAACTCCTGGCCAGCGAGCTCGTCGGCAATGTCGTCCGGCATGCCAAGGGCCCCATACGCCTGCGCCTGCTGCGCAGCCGGACACTGATCTGCGAGGTCTACGACGGCAGCCTCACCACCCCCCGCATCCGCCGTGCCACATACACCGACGAGGGAGGCCGAGGACTGCAGCTGGTAGCAGCCCTCTCCGACCGCTGGGGCGCTCGCTACCTCAGCGACGGCAAGTGCATCTGGGCAGAACAGAGCCTCCCGCATCAGGCCGGCACAGCGGTCCCTGGCCGTCCACATAGCACTGCCCAGACAAGGCGCGCCGCGACAGACACATGACCGGAGAGCAACAAACGCCCAGGGCTCCCTGGACGTCGACCAACCACGTCGGTCGCCGGTGGTCGTCACTGCTCGCGCATTCATCACCACGAGGCCATCAGAACCGGCGGCTCGCCGCCACCTACTCATCCGACCCAGCGGCTACCGACGGCGGTCCTCCAACGAAGTCGGCAAGTGGACCACCCACCGCATTGGAGTACTAGTTCTTGCCGTCCGGGACGCCGGGAGTGACCAGCAGTTGGTGACGGAGCAGCTCGGTGAGCCATTGCTGGTATGCCTCATCGGACCATCCGCGTCCGTTGGTGGCGCGGAAGTAGAGCTCCAGGCTGCTCAGCATCAACCCGCGGTCGACGGCCTGCTGTTGGGTCAGGCCCGGCGCGAGCATGCCGGCGGCGGCCAGCGCGTCGATGATGGGTTCCAGCCAGGCCTGCGCGTTGCGGTCGCCCTGTTCTCGTAGGTCCAGGACAGCAGGGTCGCCACCGGCGTTGAGTGCTGCGGCCAGCACGTCCCGGCCGGTGGCGAACAGGGTGCGGTGCCATGCCGCGTACCACTCCAGCTTGCGCCGGGGGTCAGGCTCGGCCTCGATACGTGCGCGCCAGTCTTCACCGTCGGCCTCGGTTTCGAGGCGGCTCACCAGCTCGCGCATGATTTCGCCTTTGCTGCTGAACACGGCGTACACGGTTGGTGTGGCCACCCCGGCATGCTCGGCGATGAGCGCCACAGTGGTACCGGCGAACCCTCGTGTGGCGAACAGCTCACGGGCCGCGGCGGCGATGCGCCCACGCGTGTCGGCTGCACGCTCGTCGCGCAGTGCAGATCTGTACCGGCGCCGTCGCGCCGAGCCCGAAGAACCTGCCTGCCCGTCTCGTCGACCTTGCACATCACTCACGGTTGACACACTAGCAGATATAGCACACTATATTGAAAGTAGCTCGATAAGATGGAGTAGGAGGTGATCGTGATGCGCTTCGTCGACGGCCTGTACGCCCGCCCGCACCATCCGCGGCTCCGCTGTCGGCCGGCAGCCACCCAGCGTGCGGACCTAGCCCACGCGCTGAAACGGCACCCGAAGTCACCGTCGCGGTTGTTGCGCGGACACAGTGGACGGTTACGGGTCGACCGCCGAACCTGACCCACGACCCCAGGACGTCAAACACGGCCGCCCAAGAGCGGCTCGGCACCATCACCGGCGGCAATCTCTACGCGCCACGCGACAGGCGCCAACTCGTCCGGCCAGCAAAACGGCAATTCCACCTCCCGAGGACCGGCCCGCTCGCCACCTGTTGCACACAACCTGCATCGGCGATTCATACAGAATTAACAAAAAGGGGAATCCTAATGGCTTCCACATCCACCTTTCCCGCCAGCGAAAAAGGTAAAGCGAAGCACGGAAAAGCAAAGCCGGATTCCCCGAACCCTGTGGGCACAACGGTCATCATCGCTGTCCTCGGCGTGTTCGTGACCTACCTGCCCATCAACGGCGTAAGCGGCGCTCTCACCACCATTGCCCAGGCCACCCACGCGAACACCACGGAATTGCAATGGGTGACCGATAGCTATGTGATTCCCATGGCGGCGGCAGTTCTGTCGGGCGGAGTTTTCGGCGACCTGTACGGGCGACGGCGCGTCTTCTCGCTCGGATTGATACTCACGGCGATCGGTGCGGTCACCGCCGGGCTGGCGAGTCTGCTCGGCTCGGCCGCTGTTCCGACACTTTGGGCAGGACAGGCAGTGTCGGGGCTGGGGGCAGGTTTGTTGCTGCCGACGACTCTCGCCTTGATTGCGCACGCAGTCCCCGATCCCCGTGCACGCGGGCGCTACATCAGTATTTGGGCGACCGGAATCGTGGGAGGTCTCGCTGCGGGGCCGTTGATTTGTGGCGCAATACTGGAATTCGCCGACTTGGGCTGGATATTTTTGCCCACTGGCCTTCTTGCGGTGACGGCAGGAGTATTCGCACATTTTACGCTGCCCGAGTCGAAGAATGCGGTGGGTCGGCAGCTGGACTGGCCCGGGCAGATCAGCGCGACGATCGGTATCGCGTCCATCATCTTTGGTGTCATTGAAGGCGGGGCGCAGGGGTGGGGGTCGCCTGTCGCCCAGGCAGGCTTTGCCGTGGGCGCCGTGTCCGTCGCAGCTTTCATCTTGTTCGAGTTGCGATCCCCAGCTCCGTTGATGGACCTGCGTCTCTTCCGCTCGACGGGTTTCAGCGTGGCAGCATTTTCGTCGCTCATCGCGCTGTTCGCCATCGTGGGCATCACGTTTCTGCTGAGCCTGTACCTGGGCAGTGGGCAGCCTCGCTCCGCACTGGAGATCGGACTGAGGCTGATCTTCGTTCCAGGAACAGCCGCGCTGGTCAGCCCCTTCGCGGGACGCCTCGTGGGCATGGTCGAGCCGGTCCACGTCCTGACTGCCGGTCTGGTGGTCGGCGCGGTGGGAACACTGCTGCTCGCGAACATCGACACCTCAACGAGCTTCCCGGATCTTGCCTGGCGTCTGGCTGTGTTCGGCGTCTCCGTCGCACTGATGCTCACCTCGGGCACCGTGGTGTCGGTGAATTCGGCCCCCTGGCATCTGGCAGGTATGGCCTCCGCGGCCAGCACGGCGATGAGGCAGTTCGGTGGAGCGCTCGGTCCCGCCATCCTCGGTTCCATCTACGTGGGCCAACTGCACAACGGCGGTTCGGCAGCATCCGGGCTCAGGGCAGCGTTGCTGACGACCGGCGTGCTCTTGAGTACCGGCGCGGTGGGCTGCGTCGCTACGGTGCTCGTCTCTCGCCGCCCCTCGGCGGAGACCTAGTCGTGCAGGCCGACCATCACCGCAGGGTGTTGTCGTGCGACCGCCACCGCCGCCCACAGCCTGGCGCCCTTCAGACCCACACACGCCTCGGGCCACATGGGCCGTTACTCCCACCGCACCACTGTTGCGCCTGGCGGGCCGCCGCCCGCGGCTCAACGCCTCGATCGGCGCCACCTTCAGACCTGATTCGGCACCCGGCCGACCAACCCATCAAGGAGAACACCGCATGACTGACCTGAAGATCGCCATCATCGTCGGCAGCACCCGTCCCGGCCGCAACGGCAAGGCCGTCGCCGACTGGGTGGTGTCCCGCGCAGCGGCCCGCACCGGCGCCGACTACGAGCTGGTCGATCTTGCCGACTACCCCCTGCCTCACCTGGACGAGGCCATCCCGCCGTCCATGGGCCAGTACGAGGGCGAACACACCAAGGCATGGGCGGCGAAGATCACCGAGTTCGACGGATACGTCTTCGTCACCCCCGAGTACAACCACTCCACCTCCGGCGTGCTGAAGAACGCGATCGACTACCTGTACCGAGAGTGGAACAACAAGGCTGCCGCCTTCGTCTCCTACGGTTCCCTCGGCGGCGCACGGGCCATAGAGCACCTGCGGGCCGTTGCCAGTGAACTGCAACTGGCCCACGTACGCCAGCAGCTGTCCTTCTCGCTGTTCACCGACTTCGAGGACTTCTCAGTCTTCAAGCCCGGCGAGCAGCACAGCGCCGCCGCCACCGTCTTGTTCGACCAGCTCGAGTCCTGGGCCCTCGCCCTCAAGACCGTCAGGGTCAGAGACCGCGTGGTGATGTGATGGAGAACCTGGATGATCTCACTTCGGTGGTGTGCAGGATACTCGTCCACCTCCTTGTCGAAGATGGGGTGGACCAGCCCGTGATCGTTGATCTGCGATACACCAGCGCCGATCCGTATGCTGTGGTCATGACATTCCACCCGTCCCCTGACGCGAGGGTGCGATGGGTCATCGGTCGCGATCTCCTCCTGGGCGGACGGAATCGCCTCGTCGGCGTCGGTGACGTCCAGATCTGGCCGTCACAGCATGCCTCTCTGGGCAAGGTATGCATCGGCCTACGCCCGCGCGGGAACAAGGAAGCGGTTGTCGTAGTGGCCTCGGGGCGATCCCTTGACGCCTTCCTGCGGAGAACTCTGGTGGTGGTGCCGGTCGGCACCGAGGAACGTCATCTGGATATGGACGGAACCGTCCAGCAACTTCTCAGCGGCCCTGACAAGCCGGACATGACCCGATGAAGGAACGGCTCGTGGTCTCCGTCGGCGACCACGTCACGGAAGGCTCGGCGGCATCGCGCTACCCCCGACGATCCGCGATGCCTTCGCCGAGCGGGCGGTGCGGCTGCGGCCGGACGAGTGGGAGGGCGCCGCTCAGCAGGTCGATGAACGCCTGGGCCGTCCGCGGACGGGCGGCCCTCGGTGGCCGTGATCAGCGAGACCTCCCACCACGCCTCCGGGCGCACGGCCGGAGGGCGACGGGGCGTGAGCCCGCGGCCATCGAGACGCTCAGAACGCGAAGCCGCTTTTATCCTTGACCAGTTCGAGCACCGTGGGGATACCGGGGTCTTCCACAGCGATCACCGACGCACCACGGCTGCCAGGAACAGCCGGTCCGCGCTGAACGGGGTCCCCCATCCGGAGGAAATCCCACGAAACTCTCGCCGCCGAGTTCAGCGAGCAGGACGACCCGGCGCCGGGTCAGCGGGTGGTCGTCCGGGCAGGCCGGCAAGATCGGCTCGGAGGCCATCGGGTGTGCCTTCAGGCCGGGCAGATAGTCGCCGGGCAGGGCGGCGAAGGCCAGATCGAGCGTGCCGTCGAGCACACGGCGGCCAGTTCGACCACTCCGCCCATAATAGCGCTTGGGATGATCTGCACCTGCGGGTGTTCCTGGCGGTAACGAGTCAGCACGGCGGCAAGTCGATCAACGTCAGCGAGTGCGTCTGCCGAGCGGCACGGTGCCGCCCAGTCCGCCGTGCGCAGCAGCGACGGCGTCTCGGGCGGCATCCACCGCGCTCAGCGCGCTACGTGCCTCCGCCAGCAGCACCCGCCCCGCATCGGTGAGTTCGACGCGGCGGGTGGTGCGATCGAACAGCCGGCCGCCCAACTCCCGTTCCAGCGACCGAATGGAGACGGACAACGCCGACTGGACAAGGTGGAGGCGAGCCGCAGCACGGCTCGATGCGGGCCTGCCAGGACTGCTGGTGGCCAGGATCTTCAATGGGGGCCTCGGTGGGCCTGACGACCGCGACGGCCACCGCGTACCTCGGTGAGCTGCATCGGCGGCATCGGTGTCGGTCCGCTGGCCGCAAGGCCGCTGGCCCTGTGACCGCGTGCACGGTGATGCTGGTTTTCGAGGTTGTCGTGGCACCCCGCCGTGGTGGCCTGGCTGGTCACCATGCTCCCCTTGGCCGGACCGTCGGCCCTGGTCAGCGGCGTACTGATCACCCTGCGGCAGCGGACTCGCCCTCGGGGTGGCACACCCGACACCCTGTACGTCGGCCTCGCACCGCACAGTGTCCTGCTCGCCTTGGCGGCGGTCGATCTACGTCCGGATGGGCATCGTCGCCCTGCTCTCCGGTTTTCCTGACGCCGCGGCAGCTGTCGCTCATGTCGGCGTCTTCTGATGGCGGTCTCGGCCGGCTGCCGTACGTCCCGAGGCCGGGTAAGAGGCTTCAGCCCAAGGCCGCACGGCTCCGTGCGGCGGTTGCGCCGAGCGGCATGGCCGGGCCGTCGTGGTGGATCGGGATGTGCGCGCCGGTCAGCGGCGCGCCGGTGCCGCCGCGCCGGGCGGCGACGACTTCGGCGGCGATGGACAGTGCGGTCTCCTCCGCGGTCCGCCCCCCGAGATCGAGGCCTATGGGAGAGCGCAGGCGTGCCAACTCCCCCACGGTGACTCCGGCATCGCGCAGACGCCGTTGGCGATCTTCGTGGGTGCGGCGGGAGCCCAGGGCCCCGATGTACGCGACCGGTAGCCGCAGTGCCAGCCTCAGGAGCGGGATGTCGAACTTGGCATCGTGGGTGAGCACACACAGCACGGTGCGTCCGTCCATGGCGGTCGCTGCGAGATAGCGGTGCGGCCAGTCGACGACCACCTCGTCCGCGTCCGGGAACCGTGCTCTGGTGGCGAACACGGGGCGGGCGTCGCACACGGTCACGTGGTAACCGAGGAACTTGCCGAGCCGCACCAGCGCCGAGGCGAAGTCGATCGCGCCGAACACGATCATGCGCGGTGCCGGAACGGTCGACTCGACCAGCAGAGTGAGCGGCCGTCCGCAGTACGAGCCGTCGGCCCCGACGGTGACCGTCCCGGTGCGCCCCGCGTCCAAGAGCGCTCGGGCCTCAGCGGCGGCCGTGCGGTCCAGTCCGGGGTGGGCGCCGAAGCCACCCTCGTACGAGCCGTCGGGGCGTACTAGAAGAGCGTGCCCCATCACCTCGGTCGGCCCGTCCGTGATACGAGCCAGTGCCACGGCATCCCCCGCCTCGGCGGCGGCAAGCACCGTGGCGTACACGTTCCGTCCGGGAGTGTCCGAGCGGACCGGCGTGACGAGGATGTCGATGACTCCGCCGCAGGTCAGGCCCACGGCGAAGGCGTCGTCGTCGCTGTAGCCGAAGCGTGCCGACGTCGTCTCGCCGTCAGCCAGGGCCTGTTCGCACAACTCGTACACGGCCCCCTCCACGCAGCCGCCGGAGACCGACCCGATCGCCGTGCCGTGGGCGTCGACGGCGAGCGCGGCGCCGGGTGGACGAGGCGTGCTGCCGCTCACCGCCACGACGGTGGCCACGGCGACGTCGCGTCCTTGCGCGATCCATGGGTGCAGGGCTTGGGCAATGTCCAGCATGTCGTTCTCCAACCGGTTCCGGTCGAGCCGCGGATACGTCGCCGGTGGCGGGGTTCACAGAACGGGAAGCACCACGGCTGAAGGCCATTCGGGGCTCGAGTGGAGCGTGACGCGTCCGCCGAAGATCTCCGCCGGACGGTCCCGCGGATCGTCGTGCGACATGAAGACCACGGGTTTCTGACGCTCCGCCCGCTCGAAGTCCCGGCCGGCGATGGTCAGTTGCAGGCGGCTGCCTGCCGGGAGCCGCAGGCTGGTCGGCCAGAGCGAGACGGTCACCTCGTAGACCTCTCCAGGCACAAGGGGCTGTCGCTCGTCGTGGGTATGGAGAGGTTCCAGTTCGGTCGAGTGGTCGGGATCGAGCTTGCGCTGGGAGACCCGCAACCAGCCTTGCGTCAGCGGCGCGGCCGGGTCGACCGCGGCCAGGAACGTCACCTCCTCGCCATCGGGAGCGAACGCCTGGACCGTGATGAACAAGTCGGTGTCGGGGGTTTCACACGACAGCCAGAGCCGCGACGCGAGGGGCCCGGCGAGGGTCAGCTCCTCCTCCAGGGGGGCCGTCGAGAGGATCACAGCGTCCTCGAACGGCGAGTAGGAGGCCTGGGTGGGCCGCTCTGGTGCCGCCGGCGACAGCATGTTCTCGGCGAAGTCCAGGTGCAGGGACCGCAGGGTCGTGGAGGGTAGCGGCCAGTCCGAGCCTTCGACGATGTCGGCCCCGCCGTCGACGGTCCGGACCGCGACACTCACCCGCGACAGGTCGAAGTCGTTGTCGATCTCTTTCAGATGGCGGTCGAAGAAGGCCCGGAAGAGAGCGACCCGTTCGGGGGTGAAGAACGTGAAGAAGTAGGAGCCGTCTTCCACCAGAAGCCACTTCTCAGGTGAGGACAGCCCCTTCCAGCCGTTGATCGTCCCGCGTGACTGGAGCCCGAGCCCGCCCCAGTTCGCGACCACCAGCGCGGGCAGGTCGATCGCCGCGAGATCGGCGGTCCGGGCCTGGTGCCACTCGTCGAGCAACGGATGGGCGAGAATCTCGCCGGGGTAGTCGACCCGGTTGCGGACCAGTTCCTCCTCGCTCAGCGGCGGACCGGTGTTGACCTCGCCGGTGTACATGTCGGGCAACGTGCAGGCGGGGTTGCCGTGCTGGTTGTTCTTCCCTTCGCGTTCCCACCAGTGGGTGGTGAAGCCGCTGGAGTAGATGCCGTCGTTGTGGGTGCGGTCGCGGTAGAAGTCGTAGGTCCCCTGGCAGGCGATGATCGCCTTCAAACAGGGTGGTTTGCGCGCCGCGACCCGCCAGTTCGCCGCGGTGATGTAACCCAGCCCGACCAGTCCCACCGATCCGCTGCTCCACGGCTGCTCGCCGGCCCAGGCGATCGCGTCGCAGCAGTCGTCGATCTGCGCCGGCGAGTTCGGCTCCATGAAGCCTGCCGACTTGCCCGTGCCCCGCACGTCCATCTGCACCACGGCGTAGCCGTGACAGACCCACACCTCGGGATCTATGCACTCCCAGATCATGTGCTGCCCGGACGAGGCCTCGAGAACCTCCGGGTAGTGATCGAGCAGCACCTGCCAGACGGACGGGAACAGGTTCCGGACGTGCACGTCCTTGCCGTACGGCGTCGCCGACACGATCACCGGGCAACGGCCGCCGTCGGCGGGCCGGTAGACGTTCGCCCGCAGCACGGCACCGTCGCTCATGGGGATGGCGACGTCGCGCTCGACCAGCATCTCCGGCCCACCGCTCGTTCCCGCTGCCGTTCCCGGCGCGCTCATGCCCCGAACCTGGCGTCGCGCTTGTTGATCAGGAACTCGTCGATCCCCTGCTTCGCGTCCGCCCGCGTCAGGGACAGCGCCTGGGCGATGCTCTCGGTGAACAGGCCGGCCTCGCTGGGCATCTCGCTGATCTGGCTGATCGCGTTGACGATCATGTAGTTGGCGATGGGGGCGTTCTCACTGACCTGCTCGGCCAGTTCCAGGGCCTTGGCGAGGGACTCGCCCTCGGGCACGAGGTAGTGACTCAGGCCCAGCCGCTGCCCCTCCTCGGCGTCGACCTTGCGGCCGGTGAGCATCAGCTCGGTCATCCGGTCGGGTCCGAGGAGCCGCGAGACGTGGACGGTCCCGCCGCCGCCGAGAAAGAATCCGCGCCTGCCCTCGGGCAGGCGGAAGAACGTCGTGGTGGTGGAGGCGCGGGCGTGCTTCCACCACACCACCCCCCAACCCGCCACCACCACCCCACCCCTGGGGGCACCTACCACAGGACAACCCCCGGACCGGAACAAGTCGGAGGCCCCCCTGGTTAGCC
>NZ_JBHVGZ010000066.1:0-37733 GCF_042800355.1 Streptomyces sp. NPDC057623 | reverse complement strand
TCCTGGTTGGTGCCGGGGATCCGCGAGAGGGGAACGCTCCCTCCACCGCCGAAAAAACATCCCCCCCTCTCTTGGGGCGGGGGGAGGAATGTGGTGTTGCCGGCGACGCGGACTTTCTTCCCCGACGCCATCTCGAAGCCGCCGCCGATGACCGCGCCCTGGAGGGCACTGATCACGGGACGCCCGCAGTACCGGATCGACTTGACGATCTCGTGGCTGGCCCGCGAGAAGAGACTGCTCTCGAACGGCTCCGACTCCCGGTGCTCGGCCAGGTCGAGCCCGGCGCAGAAGTGCTTGCCCTCACCCGTGAACACGACCGCCCGCACCGCGTCCGGGAGTTCGCTGAACGTATCCTTCAGGGAGTAGTACAGCTTCTGGGACAGGGCGTTGCGCTTCTCCGGCCGGTTCAGGGTTACGATGGCGATGGAGCCCTTGATCTCTGTGCGGACGAGCGGTTGTTCAGTCATGACGTTCCTCTGTGATGTGCCGCCGCTGGTCGCGGACGGCGATCGTTGGGGGTGCGGGAGTGAGGGTCGGCCCGGCTGCGCCGCCGACTCAGAACTCATGCTCGGGGATGGCCATGACGGCGCTCCCGCCGGCCCGGATCCGGATGGCGAGCGTCTCGATCTCGGGCAGCAGGTAGGAGCAGTAGAAGCGTGCGGTCCGCAGCTTGTTCTGGAGGAACGTCGGGTCCGCCGGGGCCCCCTGCAGACCCTTGTCCGCAGTGCCGGCCATCTTCGCCCACATGAACCCGAGGGAGAGGTACCCCACCATGTGCAGGTAGTCCAGCGACACCGCCGCCATGCCTTCCGGGTCCCTCTTCCAACGGGGGAGTTCCTCCTGTGTGAGCCGCACGACCGAGTCCAGGGCCTGTCGCAGCTCGTCGGTGATGCCGGGCAGACCGGTCCCGTCGAGCAGGTCGAGCGTCTGCCGGATCGAGTCGAAGTACCGGCTCAGGGTCTGGGCGTCGTCGCCCACCACTTTGCGGCCGATGAAGTCCATCGCCTGGATGCCGCTGGTTCCCTCCCCCAGCCGCAGCATCCGCACATCTCGCAGGTACTGCTCGGCACCGTTGTCCTGTATGAAGCCGTGTCCGCCGAAACACTGCAGCGCGATGTCGGTGCACTCGGATGCCTTGTCGGACAAGAACGCCTTGACCACGGGCGTGAGCAGCGAGACCAGTGCCTCGTGGGCCTCCTCCTCCAGTGGGTCGGGGTGAACCGCGGCGAGGTCCAGGTTCAGGCTCACCCAGAAACAGAAGGCCCGCCCGCCTTCGACCAGGGCACGCATCGTCATCAGCATCCGGCGTACGTCGGGGTGCACGATGATCGGATCGGCGGGCAGCTCGGGATGCTTGGGGCCGGTCACCGAGCGTCCCGCCAGGCGCTCGCGGGTGTAGTTCAGCGCGTTGCGGTAGGCCGCGTCCGATACGCCCACGGCACAGGCTCCGGTCGCCAGCCGCATGTGGTTCATGATGATGAACATGTTCGCCATGCCGCGGTTCGGGGCTCCGACGAGATAGCCGGTCGCACCGTCGAAGTTCGTCACGCAGGTCGGGCTGGCGTGGACGCCGAGCTTCTTCTCCAGCGAGCTGACGGAGAACCCGTTACGCTCACCGAGTTCGCCGTCGGGCCCCACGAGGTACTTCGGGACGAGGAACAGGCTGATCCCCCTGATCCCTTCCGGTGCGTTGGGCAGCCGCGCGAGGACGAGGTGGACGATGTTCTCGGTCAGGTCGTGATCGCCCCAGCTGTTGAACATCTTCGTGCCGGTGATCCGGAAGCTGCCGTCGGCGTTCAGCTCCGCCCGGGTCCGCAACAGACCCAGCGCCGTTCCGCAGTGGGGTTCCGTCAGCGACATCGCCGTCATCCACTCACCGGTGACGATCTTCGGCAGGTACCGGGCCTTGAGTTCGTCGGAGGCACGCCGGCTGATCACCTCGTACGCGCCCGGTGAGGTGAGTGGGGCCATGGCGAAGGAGAAATTGGCGCCGGCGAGTACCTCCTCGATGATGGTGTAGAGGAAGCCCGGCATGCCGTCGCCACCATCCTCGGTGCGACAGGTCAGCGAAGGCCAGCCGCCGTCGACGTAGCCACGATAGGCGTCGACGAAGCCGGGCGCGCACACGACACCGTCCGGGCCCAGTGTTGCGCCCACGCGGTCGCCTTCGGCGTTCCACGGTGCGATCTCCTTGGCTGCGAAATCGCCGAAAAGATCGATCGTGGACGAGACGAGGTCTTCGTCGACGTTCTCGAAACCGGAGAACTCCGTCAGGTGTCCCACGGCGAGGACATCGTTGAGGACGAACTTCAGATCGTCCAGGGGAGGTTGGTAATCAGGCATGACAGTCCTTTCCAGCTTCCTCCGACTCGGTTGCGGACAACCGTTCAGCCGGACTCGGTCACGGCTTCCCGAGCCGGTTCTCCCGCTTCGCGGAGCCGCCGGCGGTTCAGCTTGTTGGTCGCCGTCCTCGGCAACGACGACACGAAGTGGAACTTGCGCGGGCGTTGGTAGCCCGACAGTGGCGACGTGGCCATGAAGTCCTCCAGGGCCTTCGCCGTCAACGACGGGTCACCGGTCACCACGAAGGCGTGGACCTGCTGGCCCCACTCCGGATGCGGCAGACCGACGACTGCCGCCTCAGTCACGGACGGATGGCCCAGCAGCACCTCTTCGACCGCGTTGGGCATGATGTTGATGCCGCCCGAGATGATCATGTCGTCGCTGCGGCCCTCAAGGAACAGGAAACCGTCCTCGTCGAGTCGGCCCAGATCGCCGGAACGCCACCAGCGGCGGCCGTCCTCGTCCACGTGGAACAGCTTCGCTGTCAACGCCTCGTCGCCCCAGACGCCCTCGCCCACACTCGGCGAGGTCGCCATCACCTCGCCCACCTCGCCGACCGGCATCAGGTCATGGGCGCTGCCGCCCTCCCGGACGATGCGCACCTCGGTGTTGAGACACGGGCGTCCGACACTGTTGAGGCGTTCACCCCGCATGTCCTTGGCGACGTTGACGCTGACCATGCCGAACATCTCGGTGGAGCCATAGGCCTGGACGATGTTCGGCGACACCGTGTCCCGGATCCGCCGCAGTGTGGTGCTGTCCATCGGCTCCGCGGCGAACTGGGCCTGGACGACGCTGGCGTAGGTGTCCGCGTTCGAGTCCAGCGTCAGCAGCTTGCGCCACATGGTCGGGGTGAGGGACACGTGCGTGATCCGCTCACGCCGGATGGCGGCCAGGTATTCCGGCAGGTCGAACTTCTCCAGGAACACACAGCACGCGCCCGCGTTGAGGAACGGCACCCACGTCGCATAGCACCCCGTGAAGGCGGTGCTGTAGGGCACGATCACCCGTTGTCCCGGACGCAGGCCGGCGTAGATCCCCAGGGCGGTGCGTGCCGCGTCCACCGCACCCCGATGGCTGTGCAGGACCCCCTTGGGCAGCGACGTCGTCCCCGAGGACAGGATGATCACAGCGGGGTCGTCCTCGGCCGGTACCGGCAGGTCGTGAGCCGGCGCGAACCCTGCCAGGTCCCGCGGGACTTCCCGCCCCGACACCGGTGCCTCGGCGGAACCCGTGGCGCCGGATCGCAGCGGGATCCCCCTGAGCGGACCGGCGCACACCTCGCCCATCGCGGTCAGGGTCGGCGTGAGCGACGCGTCGTGCAGCACGAGGCCGATGTCGAACTTGTCGCACAGCCGCGCCAGGAGTTGCGCCGCCTCACGGGTATGGAAGACCACCGGAATCGCACCTGACCGCACCACCGCCAGCCACGCCACCAGGTGCACCGTCGAAGGCAGGGTCAGCAACCCCACGCGCATGCCGGGCACGACACCTTCGGCGCGCAGCAACGACACCATGCGGCGCGACGCCTCGTCCAGCTCACCGAACGTCAACCGCGAGACGCTGTCCACCGCGGCCTCGGAGTCGCGAAACACGCGCGCCACCCGATCGAACGCCGCACACACCGTCAACGGACTACCCGTCGACATAACTGCTCCTTTCGTACCCAGTCCGAACTGGGCGCCGGCCCGCAATCCGTCGCGGGCCGGCGGTTTCAGTGGATCCGGTCACTCCCGCGCGCCGGCCCGTCACCAACCGCCTGATCGCCGCGCCGCTCACTCCTCAGCCCTCCGGGAGAGGTCGTTCCACTCGTCGTCCATCGCTGCGCACACGGTTCTCACGCGGCCGCGGTGCCGCTCTCCCCGGGCAGGACCACCACGTTGACGAAGCCCCCCGGCCGCGACCCGACGAACTCGAAAGCCTCGTTGACCTCGGACAGGGCGAAGCTGCGGTGCTCCATGTACGACAGGTCGATCACGCCGGCGGCGATCATGGCGATCATCCGGTCGATCTCCGCCGCGTTGAACCAGTTGGATCCCTTGGCGTGGACGTCCTGCATCAGCACCTCCATGTAGGTCTGCGTGACGTCACCCACGGCACCGCCCGCGACCAGGGCCGCACCTCCACCGTCCTTGACCGCCCGCAGGAGCGCGCTGGTGCCACCGGCGTCGCCGCCCATGCCCAGGCAGTCGTACATCGCGTCGACGCCGATGCCGCCGGTGCGCTCCTTCGCCCAGGCCACGAGGTCGACTCCGTCCTCGGACGAGATCGTCTCGACGCGGCCGGGGGCCATCTGCCGCACCCGCTCCAGCAGTTCGCGGTTGCGCCCGACGCCCAGGATCTTCGTCGCGCCCATGCCGAGGGCGATCGCCACCGCGGCGACACCCAGCGTTCCCGTCACCCCGTTGATCAACAGGCTCTTGCCGGGGCCGAGGCCGGCCTTGAGGAGAGCGGCGAACGAGGTTCCGACGTATCCGAACCGCGAGGCCGTCAGCAGATCGATCGACTCCGGCAGGCGGGCGACCTTCGCCGCCGGGGACAGCACGTACTCCGACAGGCCGCCCAGCGGGTACTGGTTGATCACCTGCCCACCGTGTTCCGTCGGCGCCATGTAACCGCGCAGGCAGCCGTATGGGCAGAGGTCGGTCCGCCCGCGCCGGCACTGGTGGCATGTGTTGCAGGTCAGCCACGGGTCGACGTAGACCCGCTCCCCCACCTCGAGATCGATGACGTGCTCACCCACCGCCTCGACCGTCCCCGCCACGTCGAGCCCGAACACCGCGGGAAAGTCCTGCATCACGAACGGGGTGTAGCCATTGATGACGTTGAACGAGTTGGGCACGAGCGAGCAGGCCGCGACCTTGACCAGGACGTCGTTCGGGCCTGGAACCGGCTTGTCGGCCAAGCCGACCTCAAGCGGTTTGCCCGGGGCGACGAGACGGGCGACATTGATCTTTGGCATGGTCTGAACCTCACTGTTCGGGACCCCCTCACCCCTGGGCAGACGCAGCAGTGTGAAGAGAAAGCAGCAGTGTGAAAAGAAGAGGGAAGGCCTGTTGCACCTTGCGGGTCAGGTGGAGATGTCGGGATGGGGCAGCGTGACGTGTGCCAGGCGGCGCGCGTACTCCCTGTGAAATCCCAGTGGTTCGTCGAAGTCGTGCTCGAAAAGCGCGATGAACAGCGTCACGGTGAGGAAGGGGTGGGCACCCAGGTGGAAAAGAGTGACGTAGTCGTGCGTGCTGAGCGCCTCCCGCTCGACGTCGTCGAAGGCGAGCCAGGTGCTGCGCTCGTCGTCGCGGGCGCCCAGGATCCGGTTGGCCTCGTGCTCCTCCCACCACGCGACGGTTCCGCGCGGGTCCTCGTGGTACCGCTCCGTCAGCTCGCTGTCCCGGTCAATGGTGAAGAGGAACTTGTTGACGAGATATCTGCTCACTGCGGGGCCCCTTCCGGGTACCACGTGAAGTAGGCCTCCATCGTGTGGTAGAGGTCGAGGGTGTCGACGTAGTCCGCCTTCGCGTTCTCCCCGGCGACACCCATCATGAGCATGAAGTCCATGAATCCGTGCGTGGCGTTGCCCGGCAGGTGCAGGCTGTCGAGCGTCACCTCTGAGAGGCATCCGTCGAAGTCGCCCGACGCGATCCAGTTGACGGCCTTGCGGTCGAACTCCGGGTCCGGTCCGTGCTCGCCGAACTGGCGGGGCCCGCCGAGTTCGAGCGACAGGTGGCCGGTCCCGATCACGGCCACCCGCAGGTTCTCCGGCCACGAGTCGATGATCTCCCGGATCGTCTCGCCCAGCCTGATGAACCGCTCCGGCCTGGGCAGCGGCGGCGCGAAGATGTTCGTGTAGATCGGCACGATCGGCAGATCCGCTTCTGGCCTCAGGGTGATGATCGGGCAGGTGATCGAGTGGTCGATCCGCAGCTCGTTGCTGAACGCGAGGTCGTAGCCCGCGTCGATCCCCTTCCGGAGGATGTGGGCCGACAGTTCCTCATGGCCCTGGAACTTCATGCGCGGAAGCCCGAACTCCCGTTCCTCGTTCCACCAGTTGGCGTCGTAGACGGGGGCTTTGCCGACGAGGAACTGGGGCATGTTGTCCAGCCACAGCTGGTGGAAGTGGTCCGCGCCGACCATGACGAGCACGTCGGGGCGGGCCGAGGTCAGCGTCGCGCGGAACCGTTCGATTTTCGCGACCCACTCGTCGGCGAACGGCGGGCGGTCGGCTCCGGTGGCCGTGCTGGCCCGGTAGTAGAACGGATGGTGCGTTGAGGCGATCACTGCGCACACAGTCGCCATCGGAGTCTCCTCTAGGTGGGCATGATCAGGAGCAGGTCACAGTCCGTCCGGACCGGCTGGGTCGAGCGGCCACGGACCGCCCCGGTAGGTGGTTGCAAATGCGGCTGCACCGCTACGGACCGAACGTCACGACCTGCCGCGCGGACGCGGTACCGGTCTTCTGTGCGGACCAGGCCTCCGGCAGCCGGTCGAGCGGGACCCGCTCGAAGGCGACCTCCAGGCGGCCGGCCGCCGCGAGCTCGCCGATCTCGTCGAGCGCGGCCAGCAGCTGCTCGCGGGACAGGTCGTTGTTGGAGTAGCCGAGGATCTGCCGGGCACCTCCGCGTACGACGGACGAGGCGAAGACCGCCTGGTCACCGGCCGTGGCGCCGAGATTCACCAGACGCCCCCGCGGCCGCAGACACAGCATGGCGGCCGCTGCCGGTTCCCCCCACAGCCCGTCGAGCACGAGGTCGAACGGGTCGCTCGAAAGCTCGTTGATCCGGGCCGCCAGCTCGGCGGGGCTCTCGTCGTCCCGCATCTGCACGCAGTCGGCACCCAGGGACCGGGCCGCAGCCATGCTCCGGTCGGAGCGGCAGAGCGCCACGACGCGTTTCACGCCGCGTGCCCGGGCGAGCTGGATCGCGGACTGCCCGACCACACCGCCGCCGCCCAGCACCAGGACCGACTCACCGGCGACCAGTCCACCCGTCCAGGTCATCGCCATCAGAGCGGCGACCGCGGACAGGCCCAGGGCCGCGAGCAACCCGGGGTCGACGTCGTTGACCACCGGGAACACGTCCTCGTCCGGCACGGCCACCACTTCGCTGAGGGCGCCGTCGCCCGGCGCCATGCCGGCCCAGGTGCGGAACCAGACCAAGCCGCCCGCGTCCCCGGCCGGGCCGACGACCGCACCGACGCCCTGCACGCCCGGAACGTACGGCAGCGCGGGCGCGCCGAGGTACGCCCGACCGGAGGCGCAGAGCAGATCCAGTCGGCTGATCGGCGCCGCGAGCGTGCGGATCAGCGTGTGTCCCGGCGGGGTCGGTGGCAGGGCCCGGGACCGGACCACCGGCGCGGTCCTGTACTCCTCCAGGACACCGGCGCGGACCGTGATGCCGGGTGCCGCGCCCGGGCTGGTCACTCCCATACCAGCCCCCCGACGGGCAGGCCGGAAGGGCTCGTCAGGTCGAGGCGGAGCATGCGTCCCGGCATGAACACCCCGCACTGTTGATCCAACATAGCGGACATCGGCTCCACTCCCCAGGTCATTGAGGCGTCATTCTGTCCGCGCCAACTAAAAACCGTGGACCAGGTCGAACGGAAGGTTCCGTCCATCCCCCGATGTGTGCTGCGACTGAGCCGACGGCGCACGGTCCGGTGCCGAGTGGTCCGATTGCCCAGTTCCTACGATGCCGACTGGGCGATCGGCGCAATGACAGAGCCGACCGGGCGACGCAGGGCCCGACACGCGCTCCGGAGGCGGTCAGCCCTGGCGCAGGATCTCGTCGCCGAAGACGTCGGCGAGCACGAGCGCGGCGTGCAGGTCGAAGATGTCGCCGGCGAAGTCGCGCCCCAGGCACTCTGCGGCCTTGTGCACGCGGGCCGATACGGTGTTCCGCGCGATGTGCAGCCGCCGCGCCGTCTCGTTCGGGCTCGAGTGCGCGTCGAAGTAGGTCTTCAGGGTGTGCCGAAGCTCGGCCGCCTGCCGGTCCCGCCCGAGCAGCCCGTCGAGTCGGCCGGCCACGAAGGCGCGTGCACGCGGGAAGTCGGCTGCCATGAGCAGCACGACCTCCAAGTCCCGGTAGCGCCACAGAGCGGGTGGGCTGCTCACCCGCGCGCGCAGGTCACGGACCTCGCACGCCTGCCGGAGGGTCGTCCGGAAACCGGCGACCCCGGCCCCGCATCCTCCGACGGAGACCACGACCCCGCCCGGCAGGGACACCGCCGGGTCGACGGCTTCGAGCCCTCTGCCGACACCGCCCAGCCACACCCAGACCTCGTCTTCCGTCGGATGCACGAGGCGCTGGGGGGACTGCGACGCCCTCGCTATCCGGTAGCCGAGCCTCCGCAGGTCCTCGGCGCCGACCGTAGAGCTACCGCTGCCGTCATGGGAGAGCACAACGGCCTGGTGAACCTGCTGGAGCGAGTACTGCAGCACGCCCTCGAACTCGTCGATCAGGCCGCCGCGCGGGGCGAGACTTCCCTCGTCCCGCGAGAGGAGGTCCTGTACGGCTCGTACGCGTGCGGCCGCCGGGCTGGCCGTGAAGCGGGCGTGCTCCTGGCTGTAGATCTCCGAAGCCGTCCTGGCGAACCGGTCCCAGTGCTGGAAAAGCCGTGCGGACACGGAGCGGAGGGAGGCCCCCCGGCGCTCAAGGGGAGCCAGTTGCTCACAGGCGGCCAGGAACACCTCGGACATGCAGGCGTGCCCGAGCCGGAGGCCGTTGACCAGTTCCTCCAGGGTGATCTCACCGTTCGCGCACTGGGTGATGTTGCGCTTCGCGTCGTCGGTGATCGCGGGAACGGCGCCGACCCCGCTCATCTCCAGCAGGGCGCTTAGCGTGATCGACTCCGTGGCCGGGGGCAGGGTGGGGTCGTTGCCGAGGGGCGGGATGCCCTCCGAGAGCCGTGCGGCGACCTCGGCGCCGACCTGCGCGGCCCAGGCGACAGCACCCGGTCCGAGGCGGCGGAGCACGGTGTCGACCAGTTCCGGGTCGGCCACGGGTTCCGGAACGGGCATTGCGGGGTCAGGACGGAGTTGCTCCAACCAGTCCTCACGCACCGCCGGAGATCCGACGCGCGGAGATCCGACGCGCATGCCCGGGTCAGCAGCCATGTCCCACACCACCAGGTCGCATGTGCCCGCCCGCCCCGCGGTGGGAGCAGTGCCATGTGCGGGTGCGCTCCGCTCGGGCCGCGCCGTCGGAGCAAGGCGGTGCGAGGTCGAACCGTGCACCTTGCCGGGGTCTCGGCACCGAGGTCCTGACCCCAGAAGGTCGGGGGATCTTTCCGCGCACCCGCTGCCTTGTCAAGGGTAGCCGCAGGCCTGGTCGGCGGCCTGGCGGGAGGCCGGCCGCGGTGGAGCCGCAGCCCAGCGCCCGGACCCGTGCACCTTGACGTCGCAGAGGCACCCTCCTAACGTCCTCTATGCAAAACATACGATCCTCTATGGCGGTCATTCGATGAAACTAGCGTCCTCGTTCACGATTCCAGCCGCAGCCGACAAGGTTGTGACCCTTTTCCTCGACCCAACCACGATGAGTTCCTGCATTCCGGGGTGCGAGGAGCTGATCCAGACCGACGAAACCCACTACAAGGGCAGCCTTGTCAACGAGGTCGCCCACGTGCGGTTCAAGGCAGGCTTCACAGCGGAGATCACCTCCCTGACGATGTCCGAGAACTCAGCGCAGCCGGCGGTGGTGAAGGCCGTCCTGCGCGGTGAGGACCGCCGTCTGGGCAGCACCATCCGGATGGATGCGACGCTCACCGTGACCCCGCAGGGTGCCACCGGTGACACATCCGAGGTGAGCTACGAGTTCGAGCTCGGTATCCGGGGCAAGCTGGGCCGACTCGGCGAGTCGGTGATCCGCCGCCGCACCGCGGAGGTGGAGAAGCACTTCGCCGAGGCCCTCACCGCCATCTGCACCGGCCGCCCGGTGCCGCAGAGCGGGAAGGGCGAGGGGGACAAGAAGCTCCGCGCAGTCCCGGCCACCCAGCCGGTCGACTCAGGCGGCCTGACGACGGCCCCGGTGCCGCAGCCGGCCGGCGCAGCCCGGTTCGCCGTGGCTCCGGTCGAGGAGCAGCCGCGCCAGAACTGGCTCGTGCTCGGCCTCGCCGTCGCCGCGTCGTTCGCCTACGGCATCCTGGTCGGCGGGCGCAAGGGCGGCCGCAGGTGACCGCCGTCCGCGTCCACCGCCCGGAGTCCCTCGAAGAGGCGACCTCCCTGCTCGGCGAGCTGGACGACGTGATGGTCTACGGCGGTGGCACCGCCATCCAGATCCTGCGCAAGCAGGGCCTGCTCTTCACGGAGGACTTCGTCGACATCGGGCGGGTTCCCGGTCTGCGCGACCTCACCGCCACCGCCGACGGCCTCACCGTCGGAGCACTGGTGCCCCTGCGCCGAGTGGAGACCGATCCGCAGGTGCGGCGGCTCGCTCCGCTCGCTGCCGAGACCTACGGGCAGGCCGCCCATCCCCGGGTCCGCAACACTGCGAGCTCGGGTGGCAATATCGCCCACGGCGACTACCGGCTCGACCCGCCGACCGCGCTGGTCGTCCTCGACGCCACCGTCCACCTCGCCTCCGCCGCGGGCACGCGTGAGGTGTCGATCCGTGAGTTCTTCACCGACTTCCAGGAGACCGCCGTCGAGCACGGCGAACTGATCACGGCCATCACCGTGCCGCGCCAGCCCGAGGGCGCGCGGGGAAGCTTCGCCAAGATGCGCAGCCTCAGCGAGCACGACTGGCCCTGCGCCTCCGCAGCGGTCCTCGCGGTCCCCGACGGTGACTTCGTCGAGATCCGGATCGGACTGGGGGCCGTAGCCCCCACGACCGTCTACCTGGCCTACGACCTCACGCCGGACATGGACGAGCAGCAGGCCGTCGAAGCCGCCATCGACATCGCGAACTCCGCGATGGACCCGATCGCCGACATCCGGGGCAGCGCGTCGTACAAGGCGCACCTGGGCCGGGTCGCCGTCGAGGAGGCCGTCCGTCGCAGCCTGAAGGAGCTCCCCCGTGACTAAGAACCTCCGCACCACACCGCGCGCCAAGACCCCGCCCGTCGAGGTGGAGCCCGCTGCCGACGAGCCCGATCCCCGCTACGGCGTCGGCGAGCGCCGCAAGCGGTTCGACGCACTCGGCCGGGTGCGCGGCACCATCCGCTACACCGGTGACGAAGGCATCGCGCCCGGCACCGTGTTCGTCGGCGTCCATCGCAGCACCATGCCCCACGCCCGGATCGTGGCCGTGCACACCGAGGCGGCCCTCGAGATCGAAGGTGTACTGGAGGTGGTCACCGGCAGCGACCTGTACAAGGTGCTCGGTGACCGCATCTACACGGGCCCCGCCTTCGCCGACCAGCCGTGCCTCGCGGTCGACAAGACCCGCTTCGTCGGCGAGGCGGTCGCGGCGGTGCTCGCCACCGACCTCGCGACCGCCCGCTCCGCCGTCGACGAGATATCCGTCGAGTACGAGGAGCTGCCACCCGTATACGACGTCGAGGACGCTCTGCGCGGCGACTCGTTCGTCCACGAAGAGCTGCGCCCGAGCTCGGTGTTCGCCGACCTCGCCCACCTGCACGGCGTGCGGGGCACGAATGTCGCCTACGAGTACCGGCAGGTCACCGGCGACGCGGCCACCGAGCACGCGCGCGCCGCGACGACCGTGTCCGCGACGACCTGGGCGCCGCCCACCCATCACGTGCCGATCGAGTTGCCGTCGACCACGGCGTGGGTCGACAGCGGCAGGCTGGAGATGCTCTCCACCACCCAGACACCGTCGTACGTCCGGCAGACGGTTTCGGATCTGCTGGATCTGCCGTTGTCCCGCGTGCGGATCATGACGCGGCCGCTGGGCGGCAGCTTCGGGTGCAAGATGTACGACCGTCTGGAGCCGCTGGCCGCGGCCCTCGCCTGGACCACGGGCCGCCGGGTGCGGATCGACGCGACCCGTGAGGAAGCGTTCCTGCTGACCACTCGGCACGGTGCCGAGGTGATCGGCTCGATGTCCGCGGACGCCGACGGCAACATCGTGGCCGTGAGCTCGGACGTGCGGTACGACACCGGCGCCTTCGCCGACGTCGGACCGCGGATCGCCGCCAAGTCGGGCCTGGTCGCGCCCGGGCCCTATCGGATCGCGAGCGTCGACGTGCGGTCACGCTGCATCTACACGAACAAGGTCTCGGCCGGCCCGTTCCGCGGCTTCGGCGTCCCCCAGGTCACGTGGTCGCACGAGACCCTCGTCGACGAGCTCGCCCGCGAACTCGGGGAGGACCCCTACCTCTACCGCCGGCGCCATCTCCTGCGCGAGGGCGACATCGCCACCGTCGGCACGAAGATGCACAGCGCCGACTTCCTCACCTGCATCGACGAGGTCACCAAGGCGATCGGGTGGGACGAGCCCACACCGCAGGGCGACGGCCGGTGGGTGCACGGGAAGGGCGTCGCCGTGGGTATGAAGGCGGTCCTCACGCCGACCATCGCCAACGCCACGCTCAACCTCAACCAGGACGGCTCCGCGACACTGCTGATCAGCACGGTCGACATGGGCCAGGGCAGCGACACGATCATGTCGCAGATCGCAGGCGAGGTCCTCTGCCTCGACAGCCGCCGCATCCACGTCGTCCGTGCCGACACCGACGCGACCCCCTACGACACGATCACCGCGGGAAGCCGCTCGACCTACCACACGGGCAACGCCGTGCGGCTCGTCGCCGAGGCGATGCGGACCAAGCTGCTGGGCTTCGCGGCCGAGCAGTGGGGCGTGCCCGCGAGGGAGCTCGTGCTCGACGCACGGGGCGTGACCCACAAGAAGAGCGACAAGCTCGTCACACTGCCCGAACTGGTGCGTGCCAAGTTCGGCGCCCGCGGGGCGACGGTCACCACCTCGGAGAACTTCACCAGCTGGTGGGTGCCCTACGACCACGACACCGGCCTGTCGGAGAAGGTGACCGAGCACTGGTTCGCCGGTGCCGCGGCCGTCCGGATCGCGGTCGACACCTACACCGGGCGGATCCGCACCCAGCACCTCGCGATCGCGGGCGACGTCGGCCGGGCCATCAACCCGACGCTGGTCGAGCAGCAGCTGACCGGCGCGGCGGTGATGGGCATCGGACACACGTTGTTCGACGAGCTGGTCTTCGACCAGGGTCAGATCACCAACGCGACGCTCCTGGACTACCAGTTGCCCTCGATCAAGGACGTGCCCGAGAAGATGACCCCGATCATCGTCGAGAGCGCGCACCGCGAGGGGCCGTTCGGCGCCAAGGGCGTCGGTGAGACCACCATCCTGCCGATCGCCCCGGCCTACGCCGGCGCGGTCCGCGACGCCTGCGGCGTCCGCATCACGACCCTGCCCCTCACGCCGGAGCGGGTGCTGCACCACCTCGCGGCCTCTGAGAACGCCCGGAAGGCGAAGCGATGAACGAGATCACTCTGCGGGTCAACGGCACACCGCACAAGGTCGCAGTCGACGACACCACGGTGCTGCTCGACGCGCTGCGCCAGCGGATCGGCATCACCAGCACACGCGAGGGGTGCGGTGTCGGCGCCTGCGGTGCCTGCACCGTCCTCGCCGACGGCACGAGCGTGTCCTCCTGCCTGGCCTCGGCCGTGCGGTACGACGGTGTCCCGCTGACCACCGCCGACGGGCTCGCGGAGGACGACCCCGTGGTCTCGTCCTTCGTCGACAGCGACGCGATGCAGTGCGGGTACTGCATCCCCGGTTTCGTGCTCATGACCAAGGAGCTGCTGGCGGAGAACCCGACGCCGAGCGATGAGGAGATCGCCGATCACCTCGAGGGCAACATCTGCCGCTGCGCCACCTACCCGGAGATCATCAAGGCCGTGCGGCTCGCGGCGGACAGGACCGCACCGTGATCCTGGAACGCCCCTGGGGCTCCATGCACTACCTCGACGAAGGATCCGGTGCGCTCGTCGTCCTGCTCCACCCCCTCGCCGAGGCCGGTGAGTTGTGGCGCCGATGGATCGACGAACTGACGCCGCGTTTCCGGGTCGTCGCACCGGACGCCCGCGGGCACGGCGACTCCGTGTGGGACGGCACCGAGTTCTCGGTCCCTGATCTCGCCGCCGACGTCGCGGCCCTCGTCGACCACCTCGGCGCCGGGCCGGCCCGGGTCGCAGCGCTCTCCATGGGCGGTTGCACGGCGGTGGCCCTCGCGGTGCGCCATCCCCACCTCGTGCACAGCCTGGTGCTGGCCGACACGACCGCCGACTACGGGCCGGGCAAGGAGACTGCCTGGGGCGAGCGGGCGGCAAAGGCCATCACGGTCCCACGCGAGCAGCAACTCGCCTTCCAGGTCGACCGCTGGTTCTCGCCACGCTTCCTCAAGCAGGACCCGGCCGAGGTCGAACGTATCTCCCGGATCTTCACCCGGACCGACTCCCCGGCGCACGCCGCGGCCTGCCGGGCCCTGCGCGCCTACGACGACTCCGCACGGCTCGGGGAGATCACGGCCCCCACCCTGGTGCTCGTCGGTGAGGACGACTACGCCACCCCGCCGGCCATGGCAAAGGCCCTGCACGCCGGCATCGCCGGATCGCGACTCCAGGTGCTTCCCGAGGTCCGGCACCTCAGCCTCGTGGAGAGCCCGCAGGCCCGGGCACTGGCCAGCGAGCACCTCGCCCCGTGAACGTGACCGTCCCCGCCACGGATGCCGGGACGACAGGCGTGGCTCATCGCCGCCGCGATCGCCGGAAACGAGGTCACGGCGGCGATTCGCTCCGCCGAACGGGGACTGTCAGCCCCCAACACCTCGACGACGAGGCGCGCACCAGTACCAGTCACACCACTCATCAACAAGGAGCAGTCATGCCCACCCGGATTCTCGCTCTGGTCGGAAGCCTTCGGTCCGGCTCGCACAACCGGCAGCTCGCTGAAGCGGCCGTCACGCACGCACCCGTCGGCGTCGAGGTGCAGATCTTCGAAGGACTGGCCGAACTCCCCTTCTACAACCAGGACATCGACACGCCGGGGAACGTTCCCGCCGCCGACGCGCTGCGCGCCGCGGCCGGGGCCGCCGACGCCCTCCTGCTGTGCGCACCCGAGTACAACGGCGCGATGCCGGCCCTGCTGAAGAACGCCATCGACTGGCTCTCACGTCCCTATGGCCAGGGCGCCATCAGCGGAAAGCCGGTCGGCGTCATCGGCGCCGCCCACGGACAGTACGGCGGCGTGTGGGCCCAGGATGATGCCCGCAAGGTTGCGGGCATCGCCGGTGGAGCTGTCGTCGAGGGCATCAAGCTCGCCGTGCCCTTCTCCGGAGACCGCTTTGACGCCACCCACGCGGCCAAGGACCAGGAAATCGCCGAATCCATGCCCCGGATACTCACCGCCCTGGCAGACGTCTGCCTGACGGACGCCTGACGGCAAACCAGGCCGCGATGACCCGCCCCTCGCGGCGGTTGCTCTGCCCGGCCGCCCGATGACAGCCCACCGGTCCGGTTTCCCGGACAGCCCGGACCGGTGGGCACCGGCACCCGCAGGTCAGTGGCCCCGACTGACGCACATTCTGAGAAGCCGCCCACCACCCCCATCTGAATGATCGATCATCGATCAGTTCATGAGGAGATGCCATGCAGACTCAAGAACCGGAGTTCCAAGGGACGACGCCCGACGGGTTCGACACCGTCCGTGACGCCTCCGCGGCCGGCCCTCTCCAGCGCGGTGAGGGCGGTCCGTGCACCCGGGACACCGCCCAGATGCCGCGCTCGGCAGCCAGGGGCGTCTCATCGGGCACCGGTCGGCACCGCGGACGGTGCGCTGACGAGCCGTGTGACTTCGGCGGACAGACATACGTCGGACACGGCCGTCACCGCCGCCCTGCGCGACCAGGCCCGGCGTACAGAGTTCCCGATGGCCGCGATGATGTGTCGAGACATCCGGAGGCCGGCGCCGATGACCGCGAGAGTGAGCTGCGCCGGGAGACCCACGAGTCCGCCGCGGAGCGCGACGCGCACTTCGCGCAGGCCCTGGATTTCCTGGACGGCATGTACTCGGCCGCGGTGCGCATGACGCGCGACCCGGCCGACGCGGAGGGTCTGGTGCAGGAGGTGTACGCGAAGGCGTACACCTCCTTCGGCCAGTTCCGGCAGGGCACCGATCTCAAGGCATGGCTCTACCGAATCCTCACCAGCACGTTCATCGACACCTACCGCACCATGCGACGGGAGCCCCAGCGCAGCCGGACGGAGGAGACCGACGACCGGCAGCCGGCCCGGGCCGGGTCGCACATGCCGACGGGGCTGCGCTCCGCCGAGCGCCAGGAGCTCGACCTCCTGCCCGATGCGGATGTGAAGGCCGCGCTCCAGGCGATAGCGGAGGAGCCCCGGATCGCCGTCTACTTGGCGGACGTCGAGGGGTACACCCGCCAGGAGATCGCCGACATCATGGGCACCTCCATCGGCACGGTGGCCACCCACCTGCACCGGGGCCGAGGCCAACTGCGCGTGCTGCTGCAGGACTATGCGCGTGGGCGCGGGTCCGTCCCCCCGCGCGTGCCGCCCGTCAGCTCGAACCAGACCGATCCGCCGCGTCCGCAGGGTCTGTTGCCCGGAAGGGCGCCGGCGCGTCCGCGTTGAGCAACGTCCCCCGGCCACAGCGCACACCTGCCGATGTACATCCGCATCCAGCAGAAGGGCTTTCGACATGCTGCCACCGTCGTCCGGCGCGTCCGGTATCCATGTGGCACGCCAGTCGAGCGGATCGCCGAGCCGCCGTCGGCCACACGCCGTGGCGGAGGCATCGTGGCGGGCGACCGTCCGGGCGAGGCCGCCGCGCTGGCGGCGCTCGCATTCGCGGGGATGATGTGCGCCGTCCTCCAGACGGCGCTCGTTCCGGTCCTGGCTGCCCTGCCGGCCCTGCTGCACACCTCGTCGTCCAACGCGAGCTGGGCGATCACCGCGACGCTCGCAGCTCGTCGTCATGGTGGTGGGGCGGACTCTGCAGGGTTTCGTGATGGGGGCCATCGCGCTGGGTCTCAGCATCATGCGCGGGTGCGTCCTGCTCGTCGAACACGTCGACTGGCACGTGCTCTTCTTCACCATGGCCGGCATCGGCCTGCTCGTCATGGCGCTGACGATGTGGGTGGTGCCGCAGTCCCCACCGTCTGCCCCGGGCGGCTTGGACCTGCTGGGCGCGGTGGGCCTGTCCGCCGGCCTGGTGGCGCTGCTGCTGCCGATCAGCAAGGGTGGCGACTGGGGCTGGGCGAGCCCCATCACCTTGGGTCTGTTCAGCGCCGCGGTCGTGATCCTGCGGTCCTGGGGCGCCCTGGATCCCTCCCAGACAGCGGCGGCGAACGGTCTCAACAGCCTGATGCGCTCGATCGGCACCTCGGTGTCCAGCGCGGTCATCGGCACGGTGCTCGCCCATCCGTGATCGCATGCTCCGCCGGAGGGCCCCCCGGGTCAGCCGGGGTTGTGCACGGAGGCACTCACTCAGGCAGGGGTTTGCCCTTGGTCTCGGGGCAGAAGAGCGCGACGACGAGCCCCAGCACGTAGATGAGACCGACGGTGGTGGCCGCGATCCCGTAGCCGCCGAGCCGGGAGATGATGGCGCCCGCGGTCAGTGGGCCGAGGAACGCGATGAAGCGCGCGGCGTTGAACACGAACGCCGCACCGGTCGCCCGCAGGTGCGTCGGGTAGAACTCGGGCAGCCACACCGGCATCCAGGTGTACTGGCCCAGGGTGAAGAACCCGTTCACGACGAGGACGAGCACGATCAACCGGAGATCGTGCGTCCACAGGAACAGCACCGGGGTGAGCACGAGCGAGGCGCCGAAATACAGCAGGACCGCGGGTCTCCGGCCGAACCGGTCGGCGAGGAAACCGAAGGCGATGTAGCCGGCGACCGCGCCGACGTTGTAGATCATGCCTGCCCGGCTCGCCCAGGCGGCGGCGTCCTGCCCGGAGTCGGACGCCAGGGAACCGACGTAGGCCGGCACCCAGGTGGAGACGCCCCACCAGCCGAGTGTGGTGGCCAGGGACATGAGCGAGCCGAGGATCGTCAGCATGCGCAGCTTCGGGTCGGACAGCACTTGGTACAGGGTCAGCCGGGTGAAGGACCGCTCCCCCGCGGTCAGTTCGTCGTCGCCACGCTCGCGCAGCTCGCGTCGGCGTTGATGTGCGGCGGTCCACTGCTCCGACTCGGGCACCTTCCGCCGCAGCCACAAAGCGAACAGCGCGGGCAGCACGCCGATCAGGAAGAGGTAGCGCCAGGAGTCGGCGCCGAGAGGGGCGATGAAGTACCAGCATGCCGAGGCGACGAAGAAGCCGAGTCCCAGTCCGCACTGCATCAGGCCGGCGGCCTTCGCCCGCGCGTTCTTCGGCCAGGTCTCGGCGACCAGGGCGGTGCCGGTGCCCCACTCGGATCCGAGCGCGAAGCCGGTGATGAACCGCAGCACCAGGAACGAGGTCCAGGACCACGACAGCGCCGTGAGGCCGGTGAAGGTCGCGTACAGGACCATCGACGTCAGCAGTGCGCGGCGGCGGCCGAAGTAGTCGGCGAAGATCCCGCCCAGGATCCCGCCGAATCCCCAGCCGAGAAGGGTGAGGGAGATGGTCACGCCAGTGAGGAAGGAAACCTGGGTCGCCGACGCGGACGGGTCGAGCTGTCGCAGCACGACGCCGGCGGTCAGAATGAGCGCGTAGGTCTCGAACCCGTCGAAAAGCCAGCCGAGATTGGCGGCGAACAGGGAGCGGCGCTGGGTGCGGGTCAGTGTTCCGGCCCGTGCGGTTCGGGCGGCGGCGATTTCGGCCATGGATGTCTCCTTTCGGGGCCGCTGACGACCCGGGACACGAGGAGGCAACGGAGTCGGCGTCCTACATCAAGGACGTCACGTCCTGCATGAGAGACATTAAATTGAGGGTGCCAAGGCGGTCAAGAAGGCTGCAGCAACGCTGGGGACCACGGGCAGCCGGCGGAAGCACGGCATGGGATCGACCGGGGTTCCGCCGCTCTCAGCGATGGAAGGCCGACATGGAGCCGCAGAACTCGACGACGGGAAGGGCCTGACGCGGGGGTTCGGTGGCGGACACCACGCGTACCCGGGCCCCGGACACCACTCCCATCGGCGGGGCCCCCGTGACTTTGCAGAAAAGGCTGAACCCCTCCTCCATGGTCACGAAGCAGGTGTTGTGCAGGGTGATGTCGCGGCGAACGACCACTCCCCTGCCCGAGCTGCGTTCGCAGGCCAGATCCGTGGAGCCGCAGGCACGGCAGAGCGAACGGCGGTAGTTGGGAGTACGGCACCAGCGACACCGCTGGAAAGTCAGCGCGCCGTCGGCCGGTGGTGCGGTCGGCCCGGGAGCCTCGGGGGAATCCGTCTCAAGGGTGGCGGTGACCGGCTCGGCGATGGTGGCGCCGGTGGTCGCCCCCTGTTCTTTCGCGGCCTTGACGTGTTGCCGGCCATCGATTCGCAGCATGACGCTCTCCTGCACTCGGTGCGGGGGTGGAGCCCAGTCAGGCCCCGTCGCCCGCTCGCGGCTTCGCCTGCCTCCGCTCGGCAAGCTCTCTCTTGATCTCGTCGTTGTGCTCGCCGAGGGTGGGCGGCGCGAGCATCTGCGTGGCGGTGGCGCCGTCGAAGCGGTGTGGGGGACGGATGTGCTCGACCAGCCCCTCGGTCGGGTGAAGCGCCGATATGACGACCCCGAGGTGCTGGAACTGCGGGTCCTGGATGGCCTCACTCGGCTCCAGGACCGGGGCATGCGGAACGTCCGCCGACGACAGCTCCACGAGCCACTCGTCGCGAGGCCGCTTCGCGAACGCGGCCTGCAGCATCGCCCGGAGCTCGTCGTAGTTCGCGATCCGTGCGGCATGGGCCGCGAAGCGCGGGTCCTCGGCCAGTTCGGGAAGCCCCACCGCGTTGATGAGCCCGAGCCAGAACTTCGGTGGCGAGGACAGATGCAGGGCGATCAGACGGTCGTCCGAGCAGCGCATGGCATAGCTCTGCGAGACCGCTGCCCTGCCGTACGGCCCAGGATTCTCGCCCGTTCCGAAGAAGCTGGAGTACGGCTCGGCGAGGAAGTGCGCCATGGCCTCGATCATCGAGATCTCGACGAGCCCGCCGCCACCCCGGATACCCCGCCGCACCAGGGCCGCCAGGACGCCCTGGGCGGCGTAGAGCCCGGTGACCGCGTCGGCGACTGCCGGCCCGCTAATCCGGGGATCGGACCGGTCCAGGGTCAGGCTGAGCATCCCGCTGTAGGCCTGCGCAACCGTGTCGTATGCGGGGCGCGCCGCGTAGGGGCCGGTGCTGCCGAGGCCGCTGATGGCGCAGTACACGAGGTCCGGGTTGAGGGCCCGCAGCCGCTCGCTCCCGACGCCCAGTCGTTCCGCGGCGCCAGGCCGGAAGTTGTGTATGTAGACGTCGGCGGATTCGATCAGGTCATCGAAGACCGCACGGTCCTCGGCGTCCCGGGTGTCCAGGGTGATGCCGCGCTTGTTCCTGTTGACCGCGCGGAACGTGGGGGCGTACAGAGTGCCGTCGTAGGAGCGGAAGACGTCCCCCGTGCCGGGCCGCTCGACCTTGATCACATCGGCGCCCATGTCACCCAGCAGGAGGGATGCGAGCGGGCCGGTGATGAAGGAGCCCTGTTCGACCACGCGCAGGCCCCGTAGGGGAAGGTCCGCGGGGTCGGGAGGTGCCGAGGATTCGCGTTCCATGACCGTACCCACTCTTTCGCATAGCGACCAACTTTTCGCATAGCGCACAATACGAGGGCGTCCGAACTGACGTCAAGCAGGTCAAGGGGGCGAGAATGGCCCTGGTTGGCGCTGCGCACTATCCTCATTGCGCATAGCGCACAATGTCGCCGCGTAGCGGCCGAGGGGAGGGCCAATGGGATCCGATCACGTCTCGTCGCTCGCGAAAGGCCTGGAGGTTCTCCAGGCCTTCAACAGGGAGCGGCCGGAACTGACCATCAGTGAGGTCGCCCGCATCATCGGGGTGACCCCCGCCGCGGCGCGCCGGTCGCTCCTGACACTCAAGGAACTGGGCTTCATCACCACCCACGGCAAGCGCTACCTCCTGACCCCGCGCGTTCTCAGGCTCAGTGAGGCGTTCCTGTCGTCCGTGAGCATGCAGGAGGTCATGCACCAGTTCCTGCAGGAGATCGTCGACCGGACCGGCGACAGCGCTTCCGTAGGCGTTCTCGACGGCGTCGACGTGGTGTACGTGGCGACCGTCTCCGTGAAACGGCCGTATCAACTGACTCCCACCGTGGGCACCCGGTATCCGGCGTACGCCTCTTCCCTGGGGCACGCGATCCTGTCCGCCTCCACGCCGGACGTCGTCGAGGACGTCCTCGCGCGATCCGAGCTCAGGCGCTACACCGACAAGACCCTGGTCGACCACCAGGATCTCCTGGCGGCGATCAAGCACGCCGCGACCAGCGGGATCGCCGGATCGAACGAACTCCTCACCTACGGCGTCATCTCGGTCGCCATGCCCATCCTCGACACGGACGGACAGGTGATCGCCGCCGTCAACTGCGCGACGACACCCACGGAGACGGGCTTCGACCAACTGCTCGAGACGCGGCGGAACCTGCTGGAACGAGCTCGCTTCCAGATCAGCGAGGCCCTCCGCCAGCACCCCGTACTGGCACACTCCGTCCGAGGACGCTCCCAGTGAAACCGTGGCCAAACCTCCCTGCGTCCCGCGTACGGGATGTAGAGTCCTCTCACTAGGACTAACGCAAGCGGGCTCGACTCGGCAGCGTGGCGAGGAGGCCCGCGTCTAACAGGGAAGATGCCCGTGCCTAACGAGGTTCCCGCTGTGAGCGCAGCGATCCGCATCCTCGAGCGCCTTGCCGCGGAATTGCCACGAGCCGTTTCGCCGACCGCCCTGGTGAACGAACTCGGGCTCAATCGTTCGACCTGCTACAACATCCTGACGACGCTGCAGCGCGCCGGCTGGGTCAACAAGCTGGAATCCCGAGGCGGTTGGACACTCGGCCCCGGCCTGCTGGCCCTGACCGGGGTCAGCGACGACTCGGCCGTAGAGGTGGTCCAGGAGGAGATCGACAACCTCAGCCGCCGTCTCGGCTACGTCGTCTTCGCAGCCAGGCAGGACGGATCGGGGGGCTACACGGTCATCGCGGTGTCGGATCCCCGGCGAGGGGTGCGGGTCATCGTCGACGTCGGCGACCGTTTCCCGTTCTCCGCCCCGGCACTCATGCAGGCGATGTACGCCCATCGGCCGTTCGGTGACTTCCTCGCCGCGGCCCGCAGCCGGGCCGTGGAAAGGTTCACGGAACACACGGTCGTCGACCTCGACGAGCTGGCCAAGGTCTTCTCCGAAGTGCGCAGGCGCGGCTTCAGCACGAGCGTCCAGCAGTTCAATCTCGCCCAGAGCGGTACCGCGGCACCGGTCTTCGACCGGGCGGGCAAGCCGCATCTGGCCGTGGGCACGCTGGCCTTCTCGAGCGAACTGGACGAGGGCAACATCGAGCCGGTCGGCCGGCTGATCAGTGCCACCGCGGGACGCATCACCGACCGCACCGGCGGTACGTACCCGCCCGAGGTCGAGAACGACGAACCCGAGGCGGAGCCGGCCTCGTAGGCGAGAGCCCTGGCCATTGCCGCCGCCCGCCACCACCCCTCCCGTGCCTGGAGTACCTCCTGTACTCTTGCGCTAAGCGCAAAGCATGGCGCATAGCGCAAGAGAGGGAGGGTGGAGGACATGGCTCGATCCACACACATGAAGACCTCGATGGCGGAGGTGACCCCCGACCGCATCGTCGTGCGCGGTCTCGACCTCGCGGACGAGCTGATCGGCCGGACGACCACCGCCGAGTTCTTCTACGTGCTCCTGACCGGGAGCCGACCGTCCGCGACGCAGGCGCGCATCCTCGATGCCTGCATCGTGGCGATCGGCGAGCACGGCCTGGTCCCCTCCGTACAGGCGGCGCGCATGACCTACGCCTGCGCGCCGGAGGCGTTCCAGGGCGCCGTCGCGGCGGGTCTGCTGGGCGCCGGCTCGGTCGTCCTGGGCAGCTCCGAGGCCACCGCGCGGGTGCTGAAGCAGATCGTCGACCTGGCAGCGGACGACGACCTGGACGGCGCGGCAAAGAGCGTGCTGCAACAGCTCAAGGACCAGGGCGCCGCCGCCCCGGGCGTCGGACATCCGGTGCACAAGGCCGGCGACCCGCGCGCGGCGAGGCTGCTCGAGTTCACCGAGAGCCTGGGCGCCCAGGGTGTCCACACCAGCGCACTCCACGCCATGACCCGAGCGGTCCCGCTCGTGTACGGCCGTGAGCTGCCGCTCAACGTGTCGGGGGCGATCCCGGCAGCCCTGCTCGACGTCGGGTTTCCCCTGCGGGCCATGAAGGGTGTCCCCCTCGTCGGCCGCACCATGAGCCTCGTCGCCCACCTGCTCGAAGAGATGGACTCGCCCATGGGATTCGGCCTGGCCTCGGCCGCCGAAGCCGCCGTCACCTACGAGCCCTAGAGCCGCACGGAGAACATCGATGACCACGCTGCCCCTTGTCCCGACCGCCGACCTCTACGACGAGCACGGCGCAGGCCTGGACTCCTGCGACACCCAGCTCCACCAGTACGGCGGCCGCCGCGTCTTCCGCGGAATCGCCACCACCATCCGCGTTCACGACGACAACATCCTGGTCAAGGAGGCGGTCGCCGAACCCGGCGCCGGCCGCGTCCTCGTCGTCGACGGCGGCGGCTCGTGCCACTCCGCGCTGCTCGGTGACAACATGGCCGTCACGGCCGCGGCCAACGGCTGGGAGGGAATCATCATCCACGGCTCGGTGCGCGACGTGGCCGCGCTCCGCCAGGTGGACCTCGGCATCAAGGCCGTCGGGTCCAACCCGCGCCGCAGTGGCAAGGCCCGGACGGGCCTGCGGGACGTCCCTGTGAGCTTCGGCGGGGCAACCTTCTCTCCCGGCGACGAGGTCGTCAGCGACGACGACGGGGTCGTTGTCCTGCCCGCGACGCGCGGCTAGCGACCCCCGTCGTCCCGCTGCGTCCCCGCCCACAGGCACGGGGCGCGGCCGGGGCAGCCCGACCGCCCCGGGCGTCGGAGCAACTGACGGGCCGGGCAGTCAGATCACGGCGCTGACCCTCGGTGGCGAGGATGCCCAGGACGCGCCGCGTGAGGGCTGTCCATGTGCGCTGGGGGGACCGCGATCGTGGTCTCGAATTGCCAGGCCTCAATGGCGCGCGCCTAGCAGTCATCGAGGCGCTCGCAGGCGAGTTCTGTGCGCGCAGGCGGCATGGCTCACCCGCACGCCACGCCTGTGCCTGTGCCTGTGCCGTAGTGAGCAAGGGCCGTGACGACGTTCATGGTTGACATGGAGCGAACGCCAACTCCTAGCGTCGTGGGCAAAGATCCGAGCCGAGGAGTGAACAGCATGACCGACCTCCCCACCCGTTACCTGGGCGAACTGGCGGTCTCCGCGCAGGGCCTGGGATGCATGGGCATGAGCCACGGCTACGGCACCGCGGACGACGCGCAGTCGATCGCGACGGTGCACCACGCCCTCGACCGCGGGGTGACCTTGCTGGACACCTCCGACTTCTACGGTGCCGGGCACAACGAGGAACTGATCGGACGAGCCATCGCCGGGCGTCGCGACGAGGTGGTGCTGGCCACGAAGTTCGGCTTCGCCAACCGCCTGGGCGAGCCCACCCGGGTCCGCGGCGACGCCGCCTATGTGCGGCAGGCGTGCGAAGCGTCGCTGCGCCGGCTCGGCGTCGACCACATCGACCTCTACTACCAGCACCGCGTCGACCCCGAGGTGCCGGTCGAGGAGACCGTCGGCGCCATGGCCGAGCTGGTGCGGGCCGGGAAGGTCCGCCATCTCGGGCTGTCCGAGGCCGGCGCAATGACCCTCCGGCGGGCGCACGCGGTGCACCCGATCGCCGCGCTGCAGAGCGAGTGGTCGCTGTGGACCCGCGACCTGGAGGCGGAGATCGCCCCGGTCTGCCGCGAGCTGGGCATCGGCCTGGTCCCGTTCTCCCCGCTCGGGCGCGGCTTCCTGACCGGCCGCTACAACTCGGTCGAGGCGCTCGCGGAGACCGACATGCGGCGCAGGCAGCCGCGTTTCGCCGACGGCAACCTCGAACGGAACCTGGCGATCGTCACGAGGCTGAACGAGTTGGCCGCGGCCAAGGGAGTCACCGCCGGCCAGCTCGCCCTTGCCTGGGTGCAGCACCGGGGCGACGACGTGGTGCCGATCCCCGGAACCCGGCGGCAGCGGTACCTGGAGGAGAACCTGGCGGCCCTGGCCCTCGTGCTGTCCACCGAGGACCTCGCCGCCATCGAGGCCGCCGCGCCGCCCGAGCAGGTCGCGGGGCCCCGCTACGACGCGGCCAGCCTCACCTTCGTCAACGGCTGAGCCGGCCGGGGAACCCCGCGCCCGGACCGATCTCGGTGGCTACCACCTGGATGCGAAGCCGGTGATTCGGGCCGTGAACTCCGGTTCCCCCTTGGTCGGGGCGGTCTTGGAGGGGGGACGATCGTGACGGTCTCCCCCGCGGTCTGCGGGCCGGTACGAGATGGCGGCCCAACGGACGTGCGACCGTCCGCCCTGTCGACGACATCGGCGGACGGTCGCTTGATGCACGGTGCGCAACGCCTCGCGTCATCGCCTCTCAGAAGCAGACAGACGCGTCACCGTCGCGCAACCTCGTGGCGTTCACACGCCCGTGATCTCGGCCGGATCGAGCCCTCGGGTGAGTTCCCGCCGAAGGTCGACCATGTCCAGGGAGCTGAGATCCCGTGGCTGCGCGGCGTCGACCCGCACGTCGTGGATGACTTCAGCGGGACGAGAAGAGAGCACGACCACTCGGGTGCCCAGCGCCACGGCCTCTTCGACGTCGTGCGTGACGAAAACGATCGTCGTGCCGGTGCGTTCCCACAGCGTCACGAGATCGGCCCGGAGCTTCGTCCGCGTCTTGATGTCCAAGGCACTGAGCGGCTCGTCCATCAAGAGCATCCGCGGCTGAACCGCAAGGGCTCGCGCGATGGCGACCCGCTGCTTCTCTCCTCCGGAAAGCTGATGAGCGGGTTTGCGGGAGACGTGACTCAGGCCGAGGAGACTGAGCTTCTCTTCGGCGACCTCACGGAATTCTCGGCGGCGTCCCCTCATTCCCCTGAGGGTCATCCCCAGGACGACATTGTCGCGGGCCGACAACCAGGGGAGCAGACGAGGGCTCTGGAACACGTAAGCGAGCTCCGACCAAGCCTCGTGAGGTGGTTTTCCGAAGACGGTGACCTCTCCGGCCTTGGGCGGTATCAGGTCACCCAGGATCCGCAAAGTCGTGGATTTACCGCAACCCGAGGCGCCGAGGACGCAGAGGAATTCGCCTTCCTGAACATCCAGATGGAAGTCGGACATGATCGTCTCAGACCCGAACTGGATCTGCATGTCCTCTATCCTCACCGCCAGGGCGGCGGTCTGAGTGGAAGTCATCAGTTGTTCCTCTCCTCGACAAGCGTTCCCGATCGCCGTGAAGCGAGTCTCCCGAGCGGATCGAAGACGAGATGGTCCACCACGAAGACGATGGTCACGACCGCCAGAATGGACGCGAAGACGGTCTCGGTCTGGAAATTCTGGCGGGCCTGGTTCATGACGAGGCCAAGACCGCGCTCGGCCCCGAAGAACTCCGCGATGATCGCCACCTTCCATCCGACCGAGAAGGAAAGTCGAGCGGCGGCCAGCGCGTAGGGGAACAGCAACGGCAGCTCAACCTTCAGGGCCACCAGATACCTTCGCCGTGTGAAGCTTCTCCCCATTTCGCGCAGCTCGGGGTCGATCGCTCGGAGCCCTTCGCGCAGGGTGACCATCGAAAACGGGAGGAGGATCAGCACGACGACGAAGACGACGGCGCCGTCGGACACACCGAGCCAGATGACGCCGAGGATCGCCCACCCCACTGACGGGACCGCGTTGACGAACGGAAGCAGCCGAGAGCCGAAGAGGCCGTCCACGACGGGAAGGAGATGCGCGATGAGAGTCAGGACGGCACCGATCGCCATCGCGATGACCACGGCCAGGACGATCCGGACCATGGAGATAAACGTCTGATCGGCGAGGTTCCCGATCAGCATCTCCTTGAGGGACTTCGCCACCTCCAAGGGGGCAGGCAGCAGGTACTCCGGCTGGTTCTGGGCGGCGAAGTACCAGACGACGACGATCAGCAGTGGAACGCCATTGGCGAGGACACGGCTCATGATGCGAGACCTGGCCGGCGGCCTCTTCGCTCCCCGGTCGGCCACCTTGCCCTCAACTGCTCTGGGCGCGCGCATGAGTGCCTTCGTCATCGTACGACCACGTCCTGGATCTCAAAGGGCTTGGGGATGTCCCCGGTCTGGGCGGCCTTGTCCAGGAAGGCCTGGGCGTCGGCGACCGCCCTGCCGTCGAGGTTGCCGAGGTAGTCGTAGACCGTCCCTTCACCCCACTGCGTGAGGATGAATCCCTTGGGGAGTCCGGTCTGCTCCGCCACGTCGACGGCGATCTTCTCGAGGTTCGCCTTCGCGTAGTCGATCGACTTGGTGAGCATGGCCTGGAAGGCCTGGTAGCAGGTCTCGTTCGCATCAACCTGGTCCGCAAGGGCCACGTAGGCCCCGCCGACGATGTTGTGACCGCCGGTCGCCTTTCGCCATTCGGCGTCGGTGTCCATGACGCGACGATGCTTGCCATCGGTGCCCAGGACGTACGCGGGAAAGCTGGTCACTGCCGCAGCGTCGACCCGTCCGCGGTCGAGGGCGGTGGTCAACTGGGCGGGGTCGAGCTCGACCCACTTCATGTCGCCGCCCTGCAGTTCCGCGTTGAAGCCGTAGTTCTCATGGAGGACGATCTGGTTGTTCAGCGTCGTCGTCGATCCGAAACTGGTGACGCCGATCTTCTTGCCGGCCAGGTCCTTGACGCTGTTGATGTCGCTACCCTTCGGCACATAGATGCCGGGCGCACTCGGAGTGGGCTTGTTGTGGGACGCACGTCCCGAGGAGACAGCGAGGATGCGGAGGTCGATCCCCTTGCTCCTCGCCAGGGGGACGCCGATCAGAGACGATTCGATGACGTCGTACTGATCCGTTCCGACTGCTTGAATGAGCGCCGGGATGGTCAGATAACTCACCTTCAGACCAGGGAACTTGGACGTGTCGATCTGATCGTGGCTGATCGCCCACAGCGCCGTGCGGCGGACGTCGTCATCGGCTACGGCGATCTTGAAGTTGCGGCAATCGCCGGCGGCTCGTGCCGGTTCGCCGCCGCAGGCACTGAGCACTCCGCTCACGGCCGCCACTAGAGCGAGAACTGTTGCGATCTTCGTTTTTCCCATTGCACCGTTCCTTACCCCTTACGTCGGCACCGGGCCTCGCTGCCCGTCGACTGTGCCGGGAGCATCAGAATGGTGTGACCCCCACCTCACGTCAATACCTACCGTCTCCTCACCAAGACGAGAAGTCTCGGGTGAGCGACAACAGCGAGCGCCGCGCATCCCGACAGTGACCCACCACGGGGCACCTCATCCATGCGTCGGCAGCCGCCGACAACTTCAACTGCGAGCGCATGCGCAAGCGGTCCGACGTGGGATGATCCTCATGATCCTGGGGTCGACACCCATGAGTCCGTCAGGAGCAAACCCCTTTCGGCGCGGCCTCACATCACGGCCCACAACGCGCGTCGCGACGGCGACCGAACCATTGACAGAGGCGTAAAAGTCCACGAATGTGTCATCCACGTCTCACCCATGAGACATTTTTCGGGCGGATCACAGATCCGGAAGGGACGGACCACATGGTCGCTCTCGTCAGACGCGTGGTAACCGGTCATCGGGACGGCAAGGCCGTCGTGCTCACCGACGGCCCGGCACCGACCGAGCACCGGTTCGAGTCGATCCCGGGGATGCTGACCTCGATCCTGTGGGCAACGGACCCGATCCCCCGGGCCGACGTCGACGAGGCGGCACCGAAGGGCGTACTCGCGCACCCTGACCCAGGTCAGACGCGCTTGATCGTGGTCGAGTTCCCACCGGTGTCGGTCATGACCGCGGACGGGTTCGACCCCGAGGCAGCGGCGGCGGAGACCATTGAGCACCAGCCCGGCATGGCCGAGCGCTTCGAGACGGACAGCAGCGGCCTCCACCTCACCGACTCCGTCGACTACGGCATTGTCCTGAAGGGCCGGATCTGGCTCGAGCTCGAGGTCGGCGACCCGACTCCCCTCGAAGCCGGTGACGTCGTCATTCAGCAGAAGACCCGGCATGCCTGGCGGAACCTCGGCACCGAGCCCGCCCGGATGGCCTTCATCCTGATCGGAACAACTCCCGGTGACTGACGCCCTGACGGGCCGGGACACCACAACCTGCCCAACAGGACAGCTCCCTGCGGCACAGTGCGCAGGGAGCCGGACCGGCCGGCACGGGCGACCTGGACTGCGCCGTCCCATGCCTTTCGTCGCTGCTTGCCGGGACTACGCCGGGATGGAAACCACGGTGTACTCGGCGTTCCGCGGTGATGGATGGGTGAAGCGGGCGTTGGGCAGGGACGTTGAAGCCCTCCTGGAAGGTGATGTCACCGCCGAGCGGCACCCGGACCACGTCGGCCTGCGAGGGCAGGACGTCTCGGCGGCCGAAGGGGAGCTTGTACAGCACGGGGACCAGTGAGCCGGTGACCCAGGCCGCATCCCGGGTGAAGGCGAAGTCGTTGACGAACGAGCCTTCCGCAGCGAGCCGGTAGGTCGTGACGACTCCCCCGGTCGCCGGGTTGATCATCCAGGCAGTGCCTGCCTGCCCGCCCGCGACGAACATACGACCGAAGGTGTCGAGGGCGATGCCGACCGCGCCTGTGCCCGGTCCGCGAGTGAGAAGCCGACCTGTGCCGGTGTCGAGGTCGAGCTTGTACACGTCACCGTTTGCCAGAGAGGTGATGTACGCGGTGGGGCCGTTGCCGATCGCTATGCCCTCGGGGAAGAAGCCGGCGGGACTGGCGGCGTTCCGGCGCATCCCGGCACGCGGGACTCTTCGCAGGTCAGGTGGCCTTGAGCGTGCCACCGTCGATGACGTAGTCCGCACCGGTGACATTGCCGACTACATCGGACAGTAGGAACGCGATCAGTGATGCCACCTCCTGGGGCTCGCTGATCCTGCCGGTGGTGATCGAGAACGCTTGCGGAATCTGCTCGAGGAACGCGGCATGCTCAGCGCCCGCGAGAGCGGCGATCTTGCCGCCGAACCCGTCGGGGTCCTCCCAGACGGACGTGCGGACGACACCGGGCGACACGGTGTTGACTCGTACGCCCTGAGGGCCGAACTCCTCGGCCAGCGACTTGCCGAGGGCTGTCAGTGCCGCCTTGGCCGCGCTGTAGGCCACCGGACCCGCGGCAGGAAGCCTTGAGTTGACGGACGAGACGTTGACGACCGAGCCGCGGTGCTCGATGAGGCTGGGCATGGCTGCCCTGGTGACGCGAACCGCACTGAGCAGGTTGAGGTCGAAGATGGCCTGCCATGCCGCGTCGTCCGTGCCAAGGAAGCCGACCGGCTCCAGCGCGTCACCTCCGCCGGCGTTGTTCACCAGCAGGTCGAGGCCGCCCAGTTCAGCGAGCGCCTGCTCCATGAATGCGCTCACCCCGTCGGCGGTGCTGAGGTCGGCCGACACGGGGACGGCTCCCGTTTCCTTCAGTTCGGGCGTGACCGTGCGGGCGGCGCCGACGACGCGGGCGCCCTCCGCGATGAGTGTCCTGACGGTTGCCAGTCCGATGCCTCGGCTGGCACCCGTCACGATTGCGGTCTTGGAGTCGAGGTTGAGCTTCATGATCCACCAATTCTTTACCTGTGAGTACAAAATTTGGGCAGGGGTCGGCCAGTCGGCGGTTCGGTTCGGTTCGTGTGATCAGAGGGCGTCGACGGTCGCGTCGATCACCCTGGACAGGCGGTCCGGCCCGTCGGCGACGCGGGCCAGGATCCTCAGCCCGACGACACTGTTCAGCAGCAGACTCCCGAGGGCCTCGGGATCACGGTCGGATGCGATCTCCCCCGAACGCTGACCTTGCACGATCAGCTGACGGAACGCGTCTTCGGTTCGGTCGAACATCCGGCGGACCACCGCGGTCGCGGTCTCGCCCGTTCCCGCCAGTTCCGCAGCGGTGTTCACCGCCATACAGCCGCGACGGTCCGGGTCGGCCAGATCCATCTCCGCCAGGAGTCGCAGCATGGTGCGCAGCCGGTCCTTCACCGGACCTGTCTCGTCGAGCAACTGCGCCAGAAGTTCCGTCTGGTTGTCGCGGTAGCGACGCAGAGCCAGTTCGAACAGCGCTCGTTTGCTGCCGAAGGCGTTGTAGAGACTCCCCTTGCCCAGACCGAGTGCGTCGACCAGGTCCTGGGGCGTTGTGGCGGCGTACCCCTTCCGCCAGAACACCTCCATGGCTCGCTCGACCGCGATGTCCGGATCGAACTGCTTCGGCCGTCCCATGGCCGGAACAGTACGCATTCTGTACCTTCAGGTCAAGAAGCTGGACGCCGCCGTGCTCCGTCGAGGCCGGTGCGGTGTGCCTGGAAGGGCATCATCCGTGTGCGGCTGAGGAGCCACGGCGGTGTCTCCTTCAGGCGGTCTGAGGGAAGCCGAGGTTGAGGCCGCCGTGGCTGGGGGCCCGCCAGCGGGAGGTGACGACCTTGCCGCGGGTGAAGAAGTGCACTCCCTCGGTGCCGTGCGCGTGCGTGTCCCCGAACAGGGAGTTCTTCCAGCCGCCGAAGCTGTAGTAGGCCACCGGCACGGGAATCGGCACGTTGATGCCGACCATGCCGACCTCGACCTCGTTGTAGAAGCGGCGGGCGGCTCCGCCGTCGTTGGTGAAGATCGCCGTCCCGTTGCCGTACGGGTTGGAGTTGATCAGTTCGAGGGCCTCGTCGTAGGAGTCCACCCGGAGTACGGACAGGACCGGCCCGAAGATCTCGTCCGTATAGCAGCTCATGTCGGTAGTGACGTGGTCGATCACCGTGGGGCCGAGCCAGAACCCGTCCCGGCCGCCGTCGGCGCGCACCTCGCGGCCGTCGACGACCAGGCTCGCGCCGTCCTGTTCGGCCTGGTCGATGTAGGAGGCGACCCGGTCGCGGTGCGCGGCGGTCACCAGGGGCCCCATGTCGCAGCCCCGGGTGCCGTCGCCCGTCCTGACGGTCCGGGCCCGCTCGGCGATCTTCGTGACGAGTTCGTCGGCGACGGCGCCGACCGCCACCACGGCCGAGATGGCCATGCAGCGCTCGCCCGCCGACCCGAACCCGGCGTTGACCATGGCGTCGGCGGCCAGGTCCAGGTCGGCGTCGGGCAGGACGACGGCGTGGTTCTTGGCTCCGCCGAGAGCCTGGACCCGCTTGCCATTGGCGGTTCCCGTGGCGTACACGTACCGGGCGACCGGGGTGGAGCCGACGAAGCTGACGGCCTTGACGGCCCGGTGGGACAGCAACTCGTCGACGGCGGTCTTGTCGCCCTGCAGCACGTTGAAGACACCGGCGGGCAACCCCGCCTCTGCCCACAGCGCGGCCAGCCACAGTGCGGCCGACGGCGCCTTCTCGCTCGGCTTGAGCACGACGGTGTTGCCGGCCGCGATGGCCACGGGGAAGAACCACATGGGCACCATGGCGGGGAAGTTGAACGGCGCGATGACGCCGACCACGCCGAGCGGCTGCCGGGCCGAGTGCACATCCACCGCGGTCGAGGCGTTCTCGCTGAAGTCGCCCTTGAGCAGGTGCGGGATGCCGCAGGCGAACTCCACGACCTCCTGTCCGCGGGTGACCTCGCCCAGCGCGTCGGACAGGACCTTTCCGTGCTCGCTGGTGATGATCTCGGCGAGCTCGTTCTTGCGCTGGTTGAGCAGTTCGCGGAAGCGGAACACGATCGCTGTGCGCTTGGCCAGTGACGTGTCGCGCCAGGCCGGGAAGGCGGCCGCGGCCGCCTCGATCACCGCACGGGAGTCCGCCACGTCGGCCAGCGCCACCTCGCGCGTCACCGCGCCGGTCGCCGGATTGGTCACTGCGGCGGCACGTCCGCTGGTGCCGGGAAACGCCTTGTTGTTGACCCAATGACCCATGCGTGCCAGGTCGCTGATCGCCACGGTTTCCTCACCCTCACTCGATCACTCACAACAGACGGAGCCGACGCTCCGAGCAGGGCCGTCCGCCTGCCTGCTGCGAGGCTTCCAGAACCCGCTCCGACGATCTGTTCACCTGTGAGGGGAGTTCTTTACGATGCGTCAATGCAGCCGAGCATCCGGGAAGTCCTCCAGCTGTCCGCCATGGCCGCGGGCCGGCCGCACCTCGTCGGCGGCCGCGAACACCTCGACCGCCCGGTTCGCTGGGTGCACATCAGTGATCTCACCGATCTCACCGACCTGCTGGAGGGCGGAGAACTCGTCCTGACCACCGGTCTTCCCCTGACCGAGGGCGCATGGCAGGCAGAGGCCTACCTGACCATGCTGGCCGCGCAGGACGTGGCGGGCCTCGTCGTCGAACTGGGCGCCCGTCTCGGCACCGTGCCCGAGCATCTGGCGACCCTCGCCGACTCGCTCGCCCTGCCACTCGTGGCCCTGACCGACAGGATCCGTTTCGTCGAAGTCACCCAGCAGGTGCACCGGCTGATCGTGGCCGACCAGTACGAGGAGGTCGAGTTCGCCCGCACCACCCACGAGGTCTTCACCTCGCTCAACATCGCCCGTGCCTCCACCACCGACATCGTCACGCGCGCGGCGCAGACCCTGGGCGCACCTCTCGTCCTGGAAGACGTCAGCCGACACGTGCTGGCCTACTGCGCGCTCCACACCCCGACCGCCGACCTCCTGCGCCAGTGGGCCGAACGCTCACGCCTCCACGACTCCGCGAGCACCCCAGCACACGGCTCCGCCTGGTCGGCCGTCCCCGTGGGCGTCGGCTCCGAACGGTGGGGCCGACTCGTCCTGCCCGCCCGGACACCTCACGCATCCCGCGCCCGCATGGTCCTCGAACGCGCCGCACAGTCCCTCCAGTTGCACCGGATGATCCAGCAGGAGCGCGACGCCCTCGTGGTCCAGGCGCTCGGCGGCCTCCTCGACGACCTGCTGAGCGGCCGGATCGGCGAGGAACCCGAGGCCATGGCCCGGGCGGCCGCCCTGGGTCTCACCCCGAACAACCAGTACGCCCCGCTGTCCGTGCGCGTCCCGCGGCGCCCCAACACCGACGCGTTGACGCAGGGGGAGGTCGACCGTCGTCTCCTGAACGCCGTCCGCCAGGCAGTGGCCGCCACAGGCGAGACCGCGATCGCCTCCATCCGCCGCGAAGGGACCGTCTCGGCGGTCATCTCGTGCGCGTCCAAGGGAGCCGATCACGTACTCGACGCCGTGTGCACCGGCCTGCGCGACCGACTGACCGGGCGAAGCGGCACAGACGGCTGGGCCGCCGGCACCGCACCCTCATCGTCCAGCCTCATCGGAGCGGCACAGGGTCTCGCCGAGGCAGAACACGTCGCCGACGTCGGCCTGACCATGCCCAAACCCAACCGCCTCTACCGCTCAACCGATGTACGTCTACGTGGACTTGTCGCTCTCCTGCGCGACGACCACCGTGTCCAGAGGTTCGCGGAGACCGAACTGGGACGCCTGCTCGACCACGACACCCGCACCGGCGACAACTTCCTGGCCCTGCTGCGCACCCACCTCGACTGTTCCGGCTCGAAGACACACACCGCACGCCTTGCGGGCCTGAGCCGCCCCACCCTCTACAGCCGTCTGCGCTCCATCGAACGGATTCTGGGCGTCTCCCTCGATTCCGTCGAGTCACGCACCTCACTCCACACCGCGCTCATGGTCATCGACGCCCGCTGACGCATTCGCGAGGCTCGCCGTTGCACAAGAACGGCCCGCCCACACCCTGCGGCTGCTTGCGCGGAGCGTTGTGGCCCACCTTCACCTGCTGCCTCACTGCCGCCGAGCGCGACTCACACGCCGACGCGAGCCCACGTGGGGAAGCCTCTACACCCCATCCCGAGCGCCTTATGCCCGCAAGCGGCACGTCGTGGTCGACACACTCGGCCTGCTACTGGGCGTGATGGTCACCGCCGCGGGCACCGGCGACCGCACCCGCCGGGCAGGTGGCCGAACCGGATTGCCCGGCCACCGAGACAGAACACGCGGCACTGGGGCGTCCCGCTGCTCGACGATCCAACACCGCGAACTGTTCATGAGGCCCCACGTATGGCGGTGCTGCAGGACCCCGGCGGGCGTCGTGATGGCCGCGAGACGGTACGGGGAAGCCGGGTTCCCCGAACAACTCACGGGCCGTGTCAGTGATCCGGGCTCGAGTGTCATCCGCTCGTCGCGCAGGGTCGCGGTACCGGTGGCGCTGGGCAGTGCCGGTGCTGCCTGCCTGTCGTCATGTTGTTCCTCGGTCTGGCTGATGTTTGACACTCAAGTGGCCATAGCGCACTATATTGAAAGTACTCTCATATAGGGACTGCGATGCGCGCCTCCCGTGCCGGCCACCGTCCGGCCCAAGCATCTGAACCTGAAGGAATCTGGATCATGAAACTGCCCATTGCCCTGCCCGCCGGTCTGATCGCCGTGGCGCTGGCCGCCGCGCCGAGCGCCTACGCCAACGAGTCGTCCGCCTTCCTCGCTGGGAAGGCGCCCGCAGTGGCCGCCGCTGCCTCCGCGCACCCGGCGCAGTGGCCGACGACCCTGCCGATGCCGAGAGGCGAGCGGCCCGAAGGCATCGTGATCAAGGGCTCCACCGCCTACGTCACATCCTTCGCGGACGGCACCATCTACCGCTTCGACCTGAGGACCGGGGAGCGGAAGGTACTCACCCCGGCAACCGGCGTCGGATCGATCGGCATCATGCTCGACGGCAAGGGACGCCTCTTCGTCGCCGGTGGCTACGGCGGAGACGTCCGGGTGATCGACTCCCGCAGCGGCAATCTGCTGGCCACCTACCAGCTCGCCAAGGACACCTCGACCGCCGTCAACGACTTCGCGGTTCTCGACGGGGCCATCTACGTCACCGACTCCCTGTCCCCGAACCTGTACAAGCTGCCCCTGGGCCAGCACGGTGAGCTGCCCGAGCAGAGCCAGGTCAGGACCATCCCCCTCGAGGGCATGCCCTACAAGGGTGACGGCGACCAGGGCTGGAACGCCAACGGCATCACCCCCACCCCCGATGGCAAGGCGCTCCTGGTCATCCAGACCAACACCGGCACACTGTTCCGGGTGGACCCGGCCACCGGCCGGGCCACGCCGGTCGACGTCCATGGCGCGGACATGTCCTGGGGCGACGGCATGCGCCTGGAGGGCCGCACGCTCTACGTCGTGCGCAACACGCCCAACAAGCTGTCCGTCCTGCACCTCAACAAGGCCGGTACTGAGGGCCGGCTCGCGCACGAGGTGACCGATCCCCGGTTCGACACCCCCACCACGGTCGCCCGCCACGGCAACACGCTCTACCTGACCAACGCCCACTTCTACTCCGCGGACCCCGCCAACACCGACTACGCCATCACGGCGATCCCGGACCCGGCCTGACACACCTGCGGCAGCCAGGGCACACGACCCGGCCGCCGCAGACCGCCCACCTCCCACGAACCGAGCCGGCCCAGCCCGGCCCAACGCACTCGCTCCAGCCGAGGAGGGCCCCGCCAGGCCCGCTGCCCCCTCGACCGCCGGCGGCCACCGTCCACATGCCGCCACCGACATCGGTGCCACCGTGCTCATCGCCGCCCTCAGCGTGTTTCGTCACCTACCTCGCGATCAGGGGCGCCAGCGTCGCGCTGACCACCAGGGCCGGTGGCAGGGCCCAGGCACAGCAGTTACTGATGGACGACTGGGGCGCGCAGCACGTCGGCGTGCACGGCCTTGACAACCTCCGGTGCGCCTAGAACGGCCGGCCGCCTGCTGGGCGGACAGGACCGTGCAGGCCACGGTGGGCCGCAATGTGGATCGTCGACTACTCCGCCCCGGCCGGCTACCAGCACGGCCGGGGCGGCCCGAGCCTGCTAAGGGTACTTCGCCGTGCCCCGCCGCCTTGGCCTGGCCATTGTGGTCATGGCGGCAGTACGTTTTAACGGTGGCAGAGACCAACCCACAAGGGTGATCCCGGCGCTGGCCATGCCTTCTACGCGGCTCACGGCCCAAGCGGCACCGGCTTGCAGGCCGATGCCGAGCGTGTCCTCACGCCTGTAAGGCGTTCCCGAACGGGGTCAGAAGGACTGACCAGTCAACCGGGCATTACGGTGGGGCACGAAGCCTTGGTGTGGTGCAGTCCTTGGCCTCACCCCCACACCGGAGTTCTTCGTCGTGATCAAGTCGGGCAGGTTGCGTCCAGAGAAGTGGTGTACGGGTTCGACCTGATCCGGGGGTTTGCTCCGGCATCGGGATGGTGCCCGCATAGTTGAACGGCCACCGG
>NZ_JBHVGZ010000065.1:56016-57772 GCF_042800355.1 Streptomyces sp. NPDC057623 | reverse complement strand
CAGGGTCAGTCAGTTCCAGTCCGAGCGCGTACTTCCAGTCGATCCGGGCCCGCACCGCCTCGGCGGCCTGCCGGTCGGTGAGGTTCTCCACGAACTGCAACACCACCACCATGGCCAGCCGACCCGGTGACCAGGCACGTTTCCCCCGCGCCGGGAACAGGCCCGAGAACTGCTCGTCCGTGAACAACACGCCCAGCTCGTCGCGAACCCTGATCGCCAGACTGCCCTTCGGGAACGCCGCCCGCGCCACCCGCACCGTCTCTGCGGGAACTCCTCCCGGCACCAACGGCTTCATCGACACCCGTACCCCACCCCAAACACAAACGTCGGTCTCCAAGACCACAACCAGGTCTTGGAGACCGACGTCACGCACGGGCCGCCCCACAATTCGCCAACAGCGTCCCGGGAAGGGCGAGGGGCCGTCGTACGGCTTCTGTTGCTGCGGATCAGCCGCGCTGAATCCCGGACGTGTCCTGGAGGACACCACGGCGACCGTCCTGCGTCTGCGCCACCAGGGCCGGACCGCGCTGCTCGACGGCCAGGTACCAGGTGCCCGGCGCGAGTTCGGCGATCGGCGTGGGCGAACCGTCCTCCGCGAAGAGGGGGCGCGCCACGGGGACTGCGAACCAGAACGGCGAGAAGTCCGCGGCCGGAGCCTGCGGCGCCTGAGGAGCCTGCGGCTGCCCACCGAAAGGCTGCCCCGGCTGCGGCTGACCGCCGTACGGCGGCTGCGGCTGCTGAGCACCCGGGTACCCGTAACCACCGGGCGGCTGGGCGCCGTAGGGCTGGGGGGCGGCGGGGCTGGGGGCCGGGAGGAGGGCGGCCTGGAGGGCGGGGACCAGGGGGGTGGCGATGGCGCCGCCGGCGAGGGCGAGGGCGGCGATGAAGCCGAGGATGAGGCCGGCGGCTGCGCTGCCGCCCTCGGGAACGTCCACCAGGGTCCAGAACAGGGTCCAAGCGGCGAGAATCGTGAATGCCGCACCGACTGTTCCGAGGTCCAGCCCGGCGACCTTGCGCGGCTGGGGCAGGAGACGGTTGACGACGATCAGGGCACCGCCGATGACCCCGCCCAGGTAGGTGCCGAAGCCGAGCCCGAGGTTTTCCCACCCGTTGATGTCAACGTTGTACCCGGAGGCGGAGTAGAGCTGGAGGAAAGACGCGATGAAGAGCAACACCGCTGCTCCGATCACCACGCCGTCGCCTCGAGTGAGGGAGCGGATATTCACTTCAAAGGTCCTTCGTCGGTCGTCTCGTCGGTAGAGGCGTCGCTGTCACCATGTCGCCGTAAGGCCCCTGTGTGAAGCGCGGGGGTGGCCCCTCATCGTAAGGACGACCTTATCGTCCGACCGACGAGGGTGTCCGCCGGGATCAGCCCGTGGACCACTACCCGCGCAGGAAACTCACGATCCCTTCAGAGATCCCTTGCGCCGCCTTCTGCCGCCACGCGCTACTGGTGAGCAACGCCGCGTCCTTGCTATCGCGCATGTTGCCGCACTCGATGAAAACCTCGAGATCTGTTGACAGATTGTGATCGACGAGCCCCCTCCGTGTGACGAACCTGGTGCTACAGCCCATGCAGTGCGTGTGCAGTTCGAGCGAGCACGTCGACGACGCGGACAATCGCTCGCGATGTGGCTCAGGCTTGCGTTGTCCGCAGCGAGAAGCGGGGGGGGGGGGGGGGGCAGGGGGGGGGGGGGGGGGGATTACCGTCCCTCACCGGCCGGAGGCCGGTGAGGCCCCGCTGCCCGACACCCTC